>JASJEE010000196.1 GCA_030064835.1 Microcoleaceae cyanobacterium MO_207.B10
ATGGTGGATATGGTGGATATGGTGGATATGGTGGATATGGTCGTAGCTATGGTAGCTACGGTGGTTCTCGTAGTTATGGTCGCACCTATGGTAGCTACTACAAGAAAGTTAAAGTTGTTCGTCGCACCTATGGACGTACTTATGGTAGTTCCAAGCGCTATGGTCGTCATGGTCGTAGCTACGGTGGGTACGGCGGTGGCTACGGTGGTGGCTACGGTGGTTATGATTGCTACTAAGTCTAGAACTGCCGATCAAGTCCAGAAAATATCAATCTAAAAGAGTAAGCTAAGGTTCAAAAAAATTTTTTGAATCTTTTACTCAAATATTCTACCTAACATGGTAGCCTAGTAATGCAACTAAGGAACTCATACAGATTTCTTTAGTTGCAAGCCTAATTTAGGGCATTAACTTAACATAAAGTGTATTTTGTTGAGTGTCGCACTACAGAAGTGCCCAATTTGCAAAAAGGCAAAGGGTAAGCGCTCATCTTACATTAAATTTGTCAAACATTACTGATTAGAGAAGTTATGGAAACACTCGCATATTCTCATCTAGCTACCGCTGAAGAAAATTCTACAGTTGAATCCTCCGTAGGTACAGTAAACTGGAAAAAGTTCTCTAGCCTTGGTATGATGGGTATCCTATCAGCTGCTACTGTTTTAGGTGCTCTCAGCGCAACAGCTAATACTGCTTCTGCTAATTGCCACAATCCTTGCGGTGGTGGTAACGGTTATGGCCAAGGTCATAAATATCGCCATGCTTCTCACGGTAAAAAGCGTAGTCGTCATTATCTCAAGCATGGTAGTCGTGGATATAGAGTATCTAAGTTGCAACACCAACTAGGAGAGATGGGCTACTTTCATCATCATCGTACAACTGGCTATTTTGGTCCTAAGACTAACCGTGCAGTTAAAGAATTCCAACGTGATCATGGCTTAAGAGTAGATGGTATTGTTGGACCTCAAACAATGTCTGTTTTAGGTGAATACTAATAATAAAAATTTGCTTCAGTGCTGGTGGGGTTACTCATACAAAAAAAATCAGAGTTTTAACCTCACAGTATTTAAAACTTATCAATTAATTTCAGGAGCAATAGCTAGGATGTATTGCTCCTTACTTATTCAATAGAAAAAATTATTTTATTGAGTTTAGTATTGGTAAATCCTCTTCAAACAAATAAAGCAACAATAGACTTACCATAAAACAGACAAAGCAATCACAAATCTACACTATTTGTTACGGAATGCTAGCGCCAAGATTTAGGGACAGTCATTAGCAGACCGTTGCACTAGCAAAAACGCAATTACAATAATGGGCAATAGATCCAGTTGCAGATTTAGTTGATGAATCAGCCCTAAGTCTTACTGAAAAGGATATTGAAGTAGCACTTCAGCACTTCAGCAAGCCTCTTGCAGAGGAACTGCGTTATCAGCTTCTCAAGGTGTATAATATTAGACTACGCCCATAAAAGGGGAACTGCTAATTTTTCCAACTTTTGTGGGGGACTTAAACCCTAGATTACTTTCGCAGCACTAAAACAGGACAATGAGAATACCTAACCACTCGCTCCGCAACAGACCCGATTAAAAATCGACCAATACCATTATGTCCGTGGGAGGGAATAACAATCAACTCTACTTTTTTTGACTTAGCATAGTCTAAAATTTCTGGACCAGGAGTTCCGATCGCCACACTGAAATTAATACTTTCATATTTAGCTCCAGGAAAATGTTCGTGAAATACCTTTTCAACGTGCTGTTTCCGACTCAAATCATCCACAGTATGCCATCTGACCCCAGGTTCAGCCGGATTAAGACGAGGCAAAACATGAAGCACCCATAAATCAGAAGTCTTTTCGACAAATTCTAGAGCTACATTGATTGCCTCAATAGATTCATCAGAAAAATCTATGGGGACAAGTACAGATTTTTTGGGAAATATACTCATTGCATTTATTTATAGATACACTGAAGATTTTTACTTAGTAGGTATCATCTCTCCTCTACTGAGACGACCTATATAATCTTGCAAATCCTTTGCCACTTGACCACATAAAAAATAGCCCCCTAAAATATTAGGAAAAGCCATGGAAAGTAGAGTAGCATCACTAAAGTTAATCACAGAAGAGGGCTTAGATACCGAACCAACAAAAGCAGCAATTAAAAATAAGATTTTGTAAATAATTAACCCCCTACCACCAGACAAATAATCCCAACAACGTTCGCCATAATAACTCCAAGAAATCATTGTGGAAAAGGCAAAACAGAAGACAGCAATAGCTAACAAAATTGGAAACCAGTCCAATACAGTGCCAAAAGCTGCAGAAGTTAATTCCGCACCTTTCTTAGCTTCCCGCAGAGGAGCAAACTCATCAGCATTGTAGACATTAGTAATCACAATTACCAATGCCGTCATATTACAGACCACAATAGTATCAATAAACGGTTCCAACAGCGCCACTAAGCCTTCTCGAATAGGTTCATCAGTTCTCGCTGCCGAATGAGCGATCGCTGCCGAACCTACACCAGCCTCATTAGAAAAAGCTGAACGTTGAAACCCTTGAATAATCACACCTATAATACCACCTTCTACTGCTTCCGGAGAAAAAGCACCAGAAATAATAGTAGCGATCGCCCCAGGAATTTCGGTAAAATTAGTCAGGATAATAAATAAAGAAACTAAGACATAAAGCACACACATCAATGGTACAAGAGTACCTGCTACCATACCAATGCGTCGAATACCACCAATGATCACTAACCCTACTAAAACTACCAGCACCAAACCATAAACCCAACTGGGCAACCTTGGTAATACAGTAGAAACAGCACCGTAAGACTGATTTGCCTGGAACATATTCGCGCCACCAAAAGCAGCAGAAATGCACAACACAGAGAACATCACAGCCAGAACCCTGCCGAAAGTTCGCTGCCCCATTTCTGCTAAACCTTTAGATAAGTAGCGCATCGGTCCACCAGAAATTGTACCATCAGCTTTAACAATCCGATATTTTTGAGCCAAGGTACATTCAACAAATTTACTGGTCATGCCAAAAAAGCCAGCAACCGTCATCCATAATGCTGCTCCAGGTCCGCCGACACTAACAGCAACAGCTACACCTGCAATATTTCCTAATCCCACTGTTCCGGATAAAGCTGCAGCTAAAGCCTGAAAGTGGGTAACTTCCCCTTGATCATCGGGGTCGTCGTATTTACCTGTGACAATATCAATGGCGTGTTTAAAAGCACGAATATTGATAAATTGCATCCGAATGGTGAAAAAAATTGCACCAATAATCAACCATAAAACAATTAGAGGAAAACCACCTATTTTGACGAAGAGAATGCTAAATATTATATCTACAAAACTTGAGAAAACTCGATCAATGTTGTTGATCAAACTATCGGTTGCTTCTGGTTCTGCTGCTAATGCAACAGTTGGTATCAACAGAAACAGAAGCATATATAGCCAACTTATTCTTTTCATCTTGCAACTTTACCTCAATAAATCATTTTTATGACCTAAATACTTATAACATGAAATAATTAATTTTTCAGGCTATAAAGATTTAATTACAGAAATCATTTCTCCTGTTTGTAAACGTTTCATATATTTTTCTAGGTCTGTTGCTACCTTTCCACAGAGAAAATATGCACCGAGCAAACTGGGCAAAGCCAGAGTCATTTTCAGGGAATCACTAAATTTAACCACCGCTTCTGCATTAGTAATTGCACCCACAAAAATACCCATTAAGAACAATAGTTTATAAACAATCACATTCTGATTACCAAACAAATATTCCCAACAAACTTGACCATAATAACTACTAGAAATAATAGTAGAAAAAGCAAACAAAAATACACATATAGCCAAAATACTAGGAAACCAAGGAATGACCGTAGAAAATGCTGCCAAAGTCAGCTCTGATCCACCGATATTAGCAAATTCTGGATTATTATAAGCACCAGTAATAACCACTACCAAAGCAGTCATATTGGAAATAATAACTGTATCAATAAATGGTTCTAGTAGAGCTACAATACCTTCCCGAATAGGTTCATCTGTCTTCGCCGCAGCATGAGCGATCGCGGCCAAACCTAGCCCCGCCTCATTGGAAAAAGTAGCCCGACGGAACCCTTGAATTAACGCGCCCACAAAACCCCCAGCCATCGCTTGGGGAGCAAAAGCACCTTGAATAATCGTAGCAAAAGCACCAGGAATAGTGGTAAAGTTAGCTAAAATCACCCACAAAGCTGCAAAAACATAGATACCACACATAGCAGGAACAATAGTAGCAGCGACTCCAGCAATACGTTGAATACCACCAATAATTACCAACCCTACTATGAATACCATAATGAGTCCATATATCCAGCTTTGTTCAGCAAAAAACGGTAACACCCTGGCCACAACCACTTGAGACTGATTAGACTGAAATATACTAGAAGTACCTAATACCCCAAGAATATTGAAAAGCGCAAAAATCACTGCTAAAATTTGACCAAATTTTTTCAGCCCCAAGTCGGCAAAACCTATTGACAGATAATACATTGGTCCTCCGGCAATTGTACCATCTAATCTGAGTACGCGATATTTTTGAGCTAGGGTACATTCAACAAATTTGGTAGTCATACCTAAAAGACCCGCGATCGTCATCCAAAAGGCTGCACCTGGTCCCCCTAAACTAATAGCAACAGCAACTCCAGCAATATTTCCTAACCCCACAGTTCCAGATAAGGCAGTTGCCAGGGCTTGAAAATGGGAGACTTCGCCCTCGTCGTTGGGGTTGTCGTATTTACCCAAAACCACATCAATAGCGTGTTTAAATGCACGAATATTAATAAACTGCATTCTGATGGTAAAAAACAGACCAGCAGTCATTAGCCAAAGCACAATTAGTGGTATTCCTTTGTTGCCTCCAATACTATAAAAAACTAGAGCATCTGCATTTTCTAATAATTGGGAAATGAAGGCAGAAATTTGGTCGAATATGGAGCTAATATTGTCTAATTCCAACAAAAGCATAAAAATATTTTCTGTGAAAAGATTCATGTATTTTACAGCACTTTTTATATGAGTAAACCACAGTTAAAAATCTAGGTGTTAGGTGGTAGGTGTTAGGTGTTACAGCATATTTCGGGCTTATGATGTATAGAGCGTGAATTGAATGTCTTACAGTGCGGGCATCTTGCCCGTAATCAGAGGCATCTTGCCCGCTAGGTGTGTACCTCTTGGTATAATACTAAATCAGCTTTATATAGAGACTTTATCAAAACAAAAGGCTATAAATATAAGACATAAGACAGTTAAACTGAAGAATTATATCAAATTTGGTGGCATTCGTGTCATTTCAGTTATCAGTTATCAGTTTGCTGCGGCTAGAGGCTTTAAATTTGAAATATTGTCTTTTTTTATCACCTTCTATTGCAGCGCTTTTTATTTGATCAGACCACAAAGTAGGGACGTTGCATACAACGTCCCTACAGATTTATAATTTTTTGTGGTTCATTAGTTATTCCGAAATTTAATGGCTTTAGTGCATTTAGCCACCACTTAGAGAATTTTTAATTAATTCAATGCCACCTTTAACAACTTCATAACCAAAAATCACAATTAAACTACTTAAAGCTAATCCCATTACACAAAGCACTAACCCACCCAAACTAATAGCACCATCATCATCTAACAAACCAAAACCAGTGACAAAAATCCCGATTGCAGGTAAAGTATTAGTACCAGGAATAGGAATCATCATCGAAATAGCCATTATAGCGATCGCGCAGCCAATAATAATTCTACCTACAAAACTCGTACAAATATAGGTTAATCTCGGCCGAGATATTAATTCAATTTTCTGTAACCAAGGAATACCTGCTTTCAAAACTCCTTGCACTTTATTCAGAGAAATAGAATTATTTAACCAACTTTTAGGCAACCAGGGAGTTTTAGAACCAACTATTAGCTGAACTGCCAATAATAATAATAAAATACCAAATGGAATAGAATAACCAGGAGCTGGCACAGGTAAGGCTGAAGGCAGAGCTAAAATTACGAATAAAAAACCAAAAATTCGCTCTCCAGCCAAGTCAATAATATCTCCTAAAGTAACTTTAGCAGCACGTTCTTCATCAAAAAAATAGCGTTGTAATTCGACAGATAGTTTAGCCACAAATTATGTATTTAAAAACTTTGAATTAGGAATTTAGGAATATTTGAAATAGCACTCAGCACTCAGCACTCAGCCATCAGCCATCAGCTCTCAAGGCGTATGATGGGTGATTTAAGCCCCCATAACAAGCACAACACGAGCTTTTTCAAATATAGTGGGGGGATTTAAACCCCCCGATTTTAGCTAATAGCTGATAGCTTGTTTACCTAGATTTTGAAAAAAACAAAACACAGCCAAAAGTATCAATAAAATATGGGAATAGAAATCAAGATTAATCTCTATTCCTATTCCCTAAAAAACTAATTAGGTGCCTACAGTCCAGGAATTCATATATTCTACTTGTTCTGCAGTCAAAGTATCAATATCCATACCCATTGCCTGTAATTTCAAGCGAGCAATTTCCTTATCAACCTCAACTGGAATTGAATGTAAACCTGGCTCTAATTTACCCTGATTTTTTACTAGATATTCGCAAGCCAAAGCTTGGTTAGCAAAGCTCATATCCATAACGGCACTAGGATGACCTTCTGCAGCAGCTAAGTTAATTAACCGTCCTTCACCTAATACAACTACAGACTTACCACTCTTAAGTTTATACTCTTGAGTGAAAGGTCTAACAGTCTTCACCTCTGCAGATTTTTCCCCCAGAGCTTTCAAGTCAATTTCAATATCAAAGTGACCAGAGTTACAGACAAGCGCCCCATCTTTCATTACATCAAAATGTTCGCCTCTAATAACGTGCTTATTACCTGTAACAGTGATGAATAAATCAGCTAAAGGAGCTGCTTGTGCCATTGGCATTACGCGGAAACCATCCATTACCGCTTCAATAGCACGAACTGGATCGACCTCAGTCACAATAACATTAGCACCCATACCACGGGCCCGGAGTGCTGCACCTTTACCGCACCATCCGTAACCAACTATTACAGTAGTTTTACCAGCCAATAAAATATTAGTGGCGCGGATGATACCATCTAGAGTAGACTGACCTGTACCATAGCGGTTATCAAAGAAGTGCTTTGTGTCGGCATCGTTAACGTTCATCGCCGGGAAGGTAAGCACTCCATCATTAAACATTGCCCGCAGACGCACAATACCTGTGGTAGTTTCTTCAGTAGTACCAATCAGATCTGCAAGTTGGTCTTGTCTATTTTTGACCATAGTTGCCACAACATCGCTACCATCATCAATGATAATATTAGGTTTATGGTCTAAAGCGATTTCGACATGGCGCAAATAAGTTTCTGAGTCTTCTCCTTTCAAAGCAAACACAGAAATACCATGATCTACCACTAGGCTAGCAGCTACATCATCTTGAGTAGATAAAGGGTTACTAGCAATTAAGACCGCATCAGCTCCACCCATTTTGAGAGCGATCGCTAAATGAGCAGTTTCGGTTGTAACATGGCAACAAGCTGCTAACTTAATTCCACTTAATGGCTTTTCTTTACCGAAGCGTTCTTGAATTTGACGTAGAACTGGCATTTCTCTACCTGCCCACTCAATGCGTTGTTTACCTAGAGTGGCCAATGATGGGTCTTTGATTTCGTGTTTGATTTGGACTGGTGTTGCAACCATTCAGTTGTTTCCTTTAAAACTTGATTATTTTTCAGTGTAACCAATTTTGCAGAAGTTAATCAAGAATGCTTGTTTTCAATAGTATCGAGCGTAAATATTCCCATCAGCGTTTATATTTTACCATATAAAATATAAATAGCGCAGAAATCTCATACTATTTTAGGGAAGTCAAACGTCAAAACCGAAAATTGTCTAGACTAAAAACATAATTATTTAATTATTAATAATTCTGGTTGAAAGCCGACCCTTTTAAGGGGAAAAAAGCGGTCGGAAACCGGAGCAGTCCGTAGGATGGGATGGCGATGCTTCGGAGCGGCTCTGCACTCTTGGGGTCTCCTTTCCCTCCGGGACGCTACGCGCACTTCAGAGCTTTGCGGAGCGCAAACGCCATATCCAATCGACCAAGAAAAGAAATAATATTTCCGGCTCTGCAATTCCGTAACGGTTTTAACCAGAGGTAATTATCAATTAATGAATTCTTCTTATAAAAAAGAGGATTGGGTAAAATGATTTTGTTCTTTTTTATCCATCAATGGAGAGGCTGAATACGTTAGTTTTTCGCTCAAAGCAAAAGCATCAGCTAATTTTAATTATGAGACATTTTTGATAATTAACAGACATCTCTATAAAATAGGGAGTAGGGAGTAGGGAGTAGGGAGTAGGGGAGAAATAATTGATGATTTATGCGCGATAATAATTGATTATATTTTTTATTATTGGAGATGTTTAACCTGAAACTCTTGTCAAACAGTTGTTAAATTTTAATTTCCGGAGATGTCTATTTAGGTTAATTTTGATTGCTGTTTGCGTAGTATACCGTAGATAAGCCCTGACCGCAAAATAGCTATTTTATCAGTATTGCGCAGGAAATGCTGACATAAAACCTATTGGTATAGAAAGTTTTTTCAAATAAATAGGCAGATGAATTATGTTATACAATTAGTTGATAAATCGTAGTTCATAAGTCCCACGGTATTGAGATTATCTAGTCAATCTTTTTTGACAGAAAAAAATTAGTAATCTATAATATTTACTCTATTAAAATTCTTATTGAGTAAGCATCTCTGATCAATATATAATGAATCTTAATCGAGTTCTAGAAACTATTGAGCAGATTATTGGCCATGAACTAAATCCGATTCAAAAATTTGTCCTGTTTCACTCATGGCAAGGAAAATCTTATATGGAGATGGCGCAACAGAGTAATTACGATCAGCGTTATCTTCGGGACGTTGGTTCTAGTCTGTGGAAGATGCTTTCCGAGGCCATGGGAGAAAAAGTAACAAAAAAAAATTTATCATTACTATTAAACGAGACACAGTTAATTGCCTTACGTAAGACACTCTCTTCGGCAAAAAAGTATTCTCAGACTCAGACAAAAATAGATTTACCTGGTTCTGCATTACCAGTCAACTCACCCATTTATATTCATCGCCCTCCGAATGAGGAATTAGTCTTTAATGAAATTAGTCAACCTGGCTGTTTAATCCGCATCAAAGCACCCTGGAAAATGGGAAAAAGTTCCTTACTACAGCAATTGCTTGACCATACCCAGAAGTTAGATTATCAATCTGTTTGCTTAGATTTCCAAGAAGCAGACAAAACAACTTTTGCATCTACTAATAAATTTCTGCGTTGGTTTTGTCTAAATGTAACCATGCAGCTAAATTTTGAACAACATTTAGATGAATATTGGGATGAGGAAATCGGCTCTATAGTCAGTTGTAGACTCTACTTTGAAGCTTATTTGCTTAGTCAAATCAACACCCCGATAGTGATAGCTCTGAATGAAGTGAATCGAGTGTTTGAGTATCCAGACATTGCTCAGGATTTTTTGTCTATGTTACGCTACTGGCATGAATTAGGAAAGAAAGAAGAGATTTGGCACAAACTCAGATTAGTAGTAGTGCATTCTACAGAGGTTTATACTTCTTTGAAATTAACCCAGTCTCCATTTAACGTGGGGTTATCCATTAGACTTCCTCTGTTCAATTGGCAACAGGTACAAGAGTTAGCACAACGTTATGGATTTGACTGGAATCATACCAATAATTCTCAAAAACTGACGGAGATGACTGGAGGTCATCCCTATCTAGTGAATTTGGCACTTTATCATTTAATTTTCGGAAAAATGCAGTGGGAGGAATTTTTAGAGACAGCGCCTACTCAAGCCGGAATTTATAGTAACCATTTACGCAGACAGTTAGTAATTTTACAACAAGATTCTCAGTTGGTATCAGCATTAAAAACAGTAATAATGAGTCAGGGAGAGGTAGAGTTAGATGCGATTGCTGCCTATAAGTTAGAGAGCATGGGATTAGTCAAACTATATGGTAATCAAGTAAAACCAGCTTGTGAACTATATCGTATTTATTTCCAATCACAACTTCGATAGTAGTAAAAATTGCAAACATACTTGATGTAATTATCAACTTATTTAACTGTATTTACATCAATTTACATCAATGGTATCTACTCCGAATATCTGGTTGAGAGCTTTGATTATTCTATGGTGAATAATTCTCCGGAACAGTTTATAAATCAGTCGTGTCAAATCCAATTTATGGCTGATAGTTTGGATTATCTCGTCTATCCATAGTAGCAGAATTATCAAAATGCTTACCCTAAAACTTATTAGTCATTGGTGACAACATTGCACTAAAAACAATGTTTAAATCAATAAATGCTAAAGGAGAAATAATTTCATTTTCTGATCAAATCAACTCTTGTTGATAACCTATTTCTGACGGTTCTCTAAGAACGTGCAATTGACGTTCAAAAACATCTAAAACCTAATAATCTGGTAAGGATTCAGGTATCTCAAACCCAGTTATAGAGAGACGTCTGAAAACGACTAACTCAGCAATTTAACAACCTCATTCTCAATAACCACGAAAATAAAGGCTTGTAGCAATCTTTAATTGAGAATAGGATTTGGGAGGAAATTGCCGGAAATACTTATCCATCAAGATTTATAGGCTTTTCCATCAGACCTGAATCCTTACATCTCATAAACCTGCAATACCCTGTAATTAATAGTTGACAGTTCTAAGCAAAAAACTTTATCTAAAAGTTACTGATAAAAACCTCAAACTTAAGACTTAAAACTTTCAACAAAACTTGTTTTTTCCCAAGATTTTAGATAAAAAGGTTAAGATTTTTATCAAACCCATCTCTATGTCGCAATGACTGCGATAATTTAACCTTAAATGATTGAAAAATTAGTATCAATTTGATAACTATAATTTCTGACTTATCTATTAAGTAATATGTGGCAGTCCGAGCAAAAAAAATCAACCTCAACCATTGAAAACCGTAAACTAATAAATTTATTAATTCTTCTATTTCCTGCAACTATCTGGCTATTAATTTTTTTCATCATTCCGCTGCTAATTGTACTCATTTATAGCTTTCTGGAAAGAGGTACTTATGGCGGTGTAGTTTGGGAATTCACCCTAGATAACTATCAGCGACTAACTCAAGGAATATACTGGACAATATTTTGGCGCTCTTTATTTCTGGCATTTATTACGACGATTATCTGTTTATTAATTAGCTATCCTTTAGCTTTTTTTGTTGCTACCCGAAAACAACCTTGGCGGAATGTTTTATTAATGCTGGTAATTATTCCTTTTTGGACTAATTTTTTAGTGCGAACTTATGCTTGGATTGTTTTACTTCGTAGTGAAGGAGTATTTAATACTGCCTTACAAAGTTTACATTTAATCAATGAACCTTTAACTCTTATATTTACACCATTTGCTGTTACTATTGGTTTGGTTTATGGCTATTTACCATTTATGATTTTACCTTTATATGCGACAATAGAACGTTTAGATTTTTCTTTGTTAGAAGCTGCTCAAGATTTAGGTGCTAATGATTTACGAACTTTTTTTCGTGTAGTTATTCCCTTAACAATGCCAGGAATAATTGCTGGTTGTTTACTGGTTTTTATTCCAGCATTTGGCGCTTTTATTACTCCTGATATTTTGGGAGGTGCGAAAACTATGATGGTGGGAAATCTCATTCAAAATCAGTTTCTTGAAGCTAGAAATTGGCCGTTTGGCTCGGCATTATCAATTTTATTGATGATAATTATATTAATTCCAGTCATTATCTACTTTCGGATTTCTGAAGGTAGAAAACAATCACTCTAAAATAGATAATGAAACAAATAGATTTACTGATTCGTGCTATTGGTAAATATGGGTTATGGCTAAATGCCTCACTCAGTTTTGCCTTTCTATATCTACCTATTTTTATATTAGTAATTTACTCTTTTAATGATTCTCGATTTAATGCGGTTTGGCGAGGTTTTACCCTAAATTGGTATCAAAATTTATTACAAGGAGCAACTAATAGTAACATTGGCGATGTGATGATTTGGAATGCTCTGAAAAATAGCCTTTTTGTTGCCACAATTTCAACATTACTGGCAACAATTTTTGGTACGATGATTGCCTTGGCATTAGAACGTTTTCGTTTTCCGGGGCGTACTGTATTAGAAGCTATACTTTTTTTACCGATAATTATTCCAGAAATTACTATAGGGATTTCTTTATTAGTTTTCTTTTCTCTGAGTTTTCAATTAATAGAAAATTTTCTAGGTATTCGTTTAGTATTAGGATTACCCACAGTAATTATTGGTCATATAGCATTTAGCATATCTTTTGTGGTCGTAACTGTAAGAGGGCGAATAGCTCAACTTGACCCAGCATTAGAAGAAGCAGCTTTAGATTTGGGTGCTAATGAATGGAGAACATTTTTGCGGATTACTTTACCTTTAATTTGGCCGGGAATTTTTAGTGCTGCTTTGTTAGCTTTTACCCTATCATTGGATGATTTTGTGATTACTTTTTTTACTGCGGGAGTGGGTTCAACAACGTTACCTTTATTTGTTTATGGTATGATTAAATTTTCCGTAACGCCAGCGATTAATGCCATATCTACTTTGATGTTACTAGCTTCTTTAATGTTGGTTATATCTTCTCTTTTTCTTGAAAGAGTTGGAACTAAAAAAAATGTCTAAAATTGCCAACAAAATGTAAGTATTCAGCCATGGCTATTTCATTCTCAACTTTTCCATTTTATATATTTACGAGAATACCTTATTGCCAGCTTTAGACAACGCATCTTTAGCTATCTGTAAAGCCAGTAAATTCATTGCTAAAATCT
>JASJEE010000185.1 GCA_030064835.1 Microcoleaceae cyanobacterium MO_207.B10
AACTTTAATTCTCCTTGGTGGATAATTTCCTTCTAGTATAATAATGAGTTAATAACACATAGCTGATAGCTGATGGCTGACTGCTGAATTCTTACGTCTAAATTTAATTTTTGACAGAGATTTGGTAAACATAATTAATCAAAATGAAAAGTTTAAAAAATCTTGAAGAAAGTGTTGCTTATAATCAGCGATCGCTCAAAAGACTCGTGAGATCTATTACTCTTTCTCAAGGACAATTTTCACTAATTTTAGTTTGCTGTAATTATCACTATTTACAGCAAACAATGATGGCAGAACTGAGAAAGCTGTCTTCAGTAGAAATTCAAGAATTAGTATTACCAAAATCTGTCAAAACTCTGTATACAACTATTGACAAAGAACTAGAAAAATCTCCAGACCCCTCTGCATTAATGATATTTGAATTAGAAAAAGTAGAAGCAATAGATGAACTACTGACTTCGACTAATCAAGTGAGGGACGAATTTCGGAAAAACTTTTCTTTTCCTCTAGTTTTGTGGATTAAAGATGAATTATTAGCTAAATTAATTAGACTAGCACCAGACTTTAAAAGTTGGGCGGCAGCTACAATAAAATTTGAATTTGCCACGGATGAATTAATAGATTTATTGAGGATAGAAGTAGAAAGTTATTTAATCTATGGTTGGGAAAATCAACAACAAACAATTTATGATTTTAGTTTAAAAAGTGCAAGCTATAAAAGTTTACCAAATGATTCTATAGTTGAGCCAGTTTCTTCATGGTTTGACGGTTTATGTAGAAGTAAACGTCAAGAAATTGAGTTAGCTCTTAATGATTTAGAAAGTCGTGGTCAAGAAATAGAAGCAATTCTGAAAGCTAATATAGAATTTATTTTAGGTCGAGATGATTATTGTAATGAAAAGATAGATAGTGCAATTGCTCATTACCAGGAAAGTCTGAGATTATGGCAAAAAAAAGTAAGAAAGTTATGCTATTTAGAGCAAGAGTATATTAGTTCGTCAATTATCGACAGTAAATTTATCTTAGAAAAACAAGGAATTGTTTTATATGATTTAGGGTTATGTTATCATTTAAAATTTCTCCATAATCCCGTTGCTACAGGTCAGGAATTAGAGCGAGCAAAACTAATACTTCAAAAGTCAAAACAGATATTTGAAAAGGTAAATCGTTTTGACTTAGTAGGCGAGGTCATTAGTACACTAGAACAAGTTATCAAACATATGAAAGCTTGGGAAGATTTAGCAACTCTTGCGGAAGAAGGGATAAATATACATCTAAAATATGGAAATGACCAACAAGTAGCACTTGATTATGGTTTTCTTGCTGAAGTTGCCTTAGAAAGGTCTAATTGGTATCAAGCTCTAATATACTCAGAAAAAGCTCTCCATACCTTGTTTTATGCAAAAAATATAACATTACCCACAGCCAAAAATTCCTACTTATTATTATTAGCAAAAAGTTTGCGAGAAATAGGTCGTCAACCAGAGGCTATAGAGTATTTACAAATTGCTGAAACAACCGAAAAAGATGCTATTCAAAATGGTTTAAAAAATCAAGAAAGTAGAGACCCCAAACTGTACCTTGAAATTTTAACAGAATTGCGATCGCTTTATTATGAACAAGGAAAATATTTAGAAGCATTTCGCTTAAAAAAAACTAAGAGACAAATTGCTCATCAATACGGACTTTTAGCTTTTATTGGTGCATCTCAGTTGCAACCACAAAAACAAACTTACATCAAAGAATCATTAGACTATGAGAAGAATTTACCCGAAGAAATAACAGCTTCCAGTCGTCAAAAAGATATTAATAATCTCCTAGAAAGAATTAGTAGGAACGACCACAAATTAACAATTATTCATGGTCGTTCTGGAGTGGGGAAAAGTTCTTTAGTTAATGCAGGATTAGTACCAGCTTTAAATAATATTAGTATATCTGCACGAGATACAATACCAGTAGTAGTACAAGTTTATACAGACTGGCTAGGAGAATTAGAAAAGTGTTTGCAGAAAGTTTTGTCTAGCAAAGTTAAAAATCTAGAGCATCAAAACATAGAACAAAATCAAGAAAAAATTAAATCGCTGTCTAAAAATCAAAAGTATTTATCCCTATCCAAGGAAGAATCTGACTATGGAGTTGATATTTGTAATCCCACAGCCAAGACAAATATTATTTCCTCTTATTCGTCAAATCAATCTGATTTAGAAGCGGGAAAATTTCGCCCATATTTACGCGAAATTACCGATGAATTTAAAGATGTAGCATTCTTCATTATTTCCCAATTAAAATACAATGCAGAACAAAATCTATTAACTGTAATAATATTCGATCAATTTGAAGAATTTTTCTTTACTAGTAATACCAGAGAAGAAAGAGAAGTATTCTATACATTTCTCCGAGATTGTCTAAATCTCCCCTTTGTTAAAGTAATTTTATCCATGAGGGAAGATTATTTACATTACCTATTAGAATGCGACTTTATTGATTATCTAGATATTATTAATAACAATATATTAGACAAACAGATTCGTTATCATGTAACAGACTTTTCCAGAGAAGATGCCTATACAATCATAGAATGCTTAAAAAACCGATCTAAATTAAATTTAGAATCAAAACTAATTGATTTTATAGTTGATGGTTTAGCCGACGAAAAACAAAAAATTCGTCCCATAGAATTACAAGTAGTAGGAAGCCAACTCCAAGAAGAAAAACCTGTTATTACCACACTAGCTCAATTTGAGCAGAAATTTGGCACTAATCCTCAAAAAGCAAAAGAAAAAATAGTCCGAGAATTTTTAGAACAAGTAATCAAAGATTGTGGCAAAGAAAATGAAGAAACTACGATGCAAATATTATTTGCACTGACTAACGATAACCTCACTAGACATACTAGAACCAAAGCTGAATTATCAGAAATAATCCTGAATTCTCCTCTCCAAAACTTACCAACTAAAAAAACGTCAGAAAAACTGCTTTTCACCAAACTAACATCGGGAAATCAAGTCAATAAACAAATCCAAAATCAACTCGATCTAATTTTAGAAATACTCATAGATTCAGGCATATTATTTGTCAGAAAAGAATCTCTAGAAACCCAGTATCAATTAGTTCACGATTACTTAGTCCAACCAATCCGTCAAAGATTTAATTTAGAAGAAAGATTGCGTCAAGCAGAAGCTGAAATTCAACAAGCTGAAATTGCAAAAAAGCAGGCAGAAGCCGAAAAAGTCATCAGTAAATCTCAATTAAACACCGTCTTAAAAAGACAACTTGCAGCAGCAATAGTTGGAATAGTTTTTATGTCAGGTTCAACCATAACAACATTAGGATTTTGGCAAAGAACAAAAGTTCAAAAAGAAGTAGCAAAAGCCCAAAAAGAACGAGCAGATATTAATAGCATGACAGCAGTTTCAGAAGCATTATTTTTCTCAAACTATAGATTTGATGCTCTGATAGAAAGTCTAAGAGCGGGTAAAAAATGGAAAAATCTCAAACAAAAATTAGACGAAAATTACCTATCAAATGACACCAAATATAGAATAGCTGCTTCCCTACAACAAGCAGTTTATGGAGTCAAAGAATATAATAATTTAGAAGGCCATAGTGACGTTATTTGGAGTGTTACTTTCAACCCCCAAGGTAACTTAATTGCCTCTGCTAGTGTAGACAAAACAATTAAATTATGGAGTCACCACGGCAAATTAGAAAAAACTTTAAAAGGTCATACAGGAAGTGTAAGCAGAGTTAATTTTAGCCCAGATGGAAACTACCTCGCCTCCGCTTCCCACGACCGCACCGTTAAAATTTGGTATCTAAAGCAAGAAGAAATTAAACCTCTCTCCCTAAAAAGTCATACTGACTTGGTAACAACCGTCAACTTTAGCCCCAATGGCAAAATATTAGCATCTGGTTCCCTAGACAAAACCATCAAAATTTGGAGTAAAACAGGTTTATTATTGAGAATAATTAATACCAAAGCTGTTATTAACTGGGTAAGCTTTAGCCCAGATGGGCAAATCATTGCGGCGGCTACTGACAACGGTACTGTACAATTATGGAATCTCAATGGCAATCTATTAGCAACCCTACAACACAACAAAAGTAATAATCATCAAAAGGTATACAGTGTTAACTTTTCTCCTGATGGTCGTAGTTTGGTGACAGCAAGTGAGGATAAAACTGTCAAAATTTGGCGCTTTTCGGAAACAACATCAGGAAACATTCCTATTCTAGAAAGGACGATCACCGGACACAAAAAATTTGTTCTTAGTGCTAACTTTTCCCCCGATGGTAAAACCATAGCCTCTTCAAGTGCAGAGAATACAATCAAAATTTGGAGTTTGGAAGGAACACTTTTAAAAACTTTTTATGGTCATGGAGATATGATAACTCAAGTTAGTTTTAGTCCGGATGGTCAAACTCTAGCTTCCAGTAGTTATGACAAAACTATTAAGTTGTGGAATCTGAAAAGTAGTTCTTTAAATATTCTCCAGGGACATCAACATAGAGTTTTAGCGGTAAACTTCAGTCGAGACAGTAAAATTTTAGCTTCTGCCTCTCAAAATAATAATATTAAGCTATGGAGTCGTACGGGTAAATTGCTTAAGACTCTCTGGGGACACACTGATAGAGTCGTAAGTGTAAGTTTTAGTCCGGATGGTCAGATTCTTGCTAGTGGTAGTTATGATAATACAGTTAAGTTGTGGTACTTTAACTCACCAGAGAAAATCTGGAATTCAGAATTGCTAAATTCAGCGAGATACTGGCGACGAATTCCCAACTATCTTCGAGATTATCAGTATGACTCCACTAGTGGGGAAAAAATATCTTACATGGTTTCCCAAACAGAATTTACAGAGTCTTTACAAAATAACAAGTGGAGACATTGTGAATTATTAGCAGAAAAAAGGTTAATGGCTGTCTTCAATAGGTTTTGTCCCCAGGAAAACTATGAATTCTACAGACTCAGACCGCTCACTAAGTTTACTTGTTTGCTAAAAGTGGCTGGTAATTTATGTCTTCTTCCTTCTGACTTTTCCCGACTACCACAGTTGAATTCTCTCAGTCAAAATATCTTTTTTGCACAGAAAAAAAATACAATTTTCACTAATACAATTTTAGCTACAAGCAAACTCCCATGTTTCTCAACAGAATTAGGAAAAAGTTGTTCCGATCTGTATTTAAAACCAAAGACTAATTATCATCCTACTGTCAAAAAAATCGATCTGATCGGACATACTGATAGTGTAATGGGCGTTAGCTTTAGTCCAAATGGTCAAATTATTGCTTCCGCAAGTAAAGACAAAACAGTGAAATTATGGAAACGTAACGGTAAGTTATTCAAAACTTTAGTTGGACATCAAGAATGGGTTAATAGTGTAAGTTTCAGCCCCGATGGTAAAATGCTTGCTTCTGCGAGTGATGATGGTACAGTTAAAGTCTGGACTTCAGATGGTGTGTTGTTAAGAACTATTAATGCACACAATAATTGGGTCTTGGATGTGAGTTTTAGTCCTAATGGTCAGGCGATCGCTACAGCAAGCTATGATAATACGGTTAAGCTTTGGAGTATCAATGGTAAGTTAATCAAAACTTTTTTGAAGGGTGCTAGTGATAGTGTTACTAGTGTAAGTTTTAGTCCTGACGGTCAGATAATTGCTGCTTCTAGTTATGACGGTAAAGTTAAGTTATGGAGTCTTTATGATGGGACTTTGTTAAAAACTTTGATTGGTCATGAAGATAGTGTGATGAGTGTAAGTTTTAGTCCCGATGGTCAGTTGTTGGCTTCTGGTAGTAGAGATAAAAGGGTAATTTTGTGGAATTTGGCATTGGATGATTTGTTGGTAAGAGCTTGTAATTTAGTTGGTGATTATTTAGATACTAATCCTAATGTTTCTGATAATGACCGTTCTCTCTGTCAAAATTGAAGCAGATATTAAATTGATAATTAATAATTATAGAAATCCTATTTTATTAGTGGCAAAAATCTTACTGCTTTTTCGGAAACAGGGAGCAGGGAGAACATTTTTATTATGGCTAATTAATCAGATTTTGTATTAGAGACTAAGAGACTGTTTGTCAAATAATTATTAAGAGAGCATACAAGTGACTAAAATCTAAAAGCGGTAATACTTCAAGGGATTGAAATTTGGTAGATAGAGAAGTATTCAGTACATATATTCCTAGATTTAATAGCGACAAATATTTGTCTTGATTTCTTCGGACCTATTCCCTATTCCCTATTCCCAGTTAAGTGTTCCCTATCTCCTTTTTATATTTCCTGATACATTCAATCTCTAAGGTTTTATAGCAATTTCATAAACTTAAACAAAACTTGTAAAAGTATCTATTAAGATTGAAAGTCAAGATATCAAGGTATCTGTAGTCTGACTTTAGGAAAAAAGTGCCAGTTTTTAACAACTAATTGCTAAAAATACAGGGCTATTTCATTCTAGAATAAAGTGACAATTTTACTAGCTTTTAGATATTGGTTGCTCTAAACTTCAATCCTTGAAAAGCCATATTTTCGTGGTTTGCACAAAAAGTCATAAATTAGAACGAAATAGCCCTGCTAAAAATGCTTATATTTTTAGCAGATAATGGCGGAAAAATTGAGTAACAATGTTTTTATGTAATACCATTTATCAAAAATTTTGCTACATCTTATGAAGTGGTAGGGTCTAGGGTGTGGGGTGTAGGGTGTAGTGATAAAAAGACAAAAAACCAGATAAAAAACAGGCACTTAATGACTAAAAATCAATAAATTGTAGTTATTAATGAATAATTTTAGAACTTCTCAAGTATAGGGTTGTTTTTGGTAATTGGTATAATGCCTTTTTCTACTGACTACTAACTACTAAACCTCACCCCTATAATTTTTGTCAGCAAAACCTAATTAATATAAAAAGTGAAATGAACTATCATCATATAGAGCAACTACCAGAAAATAATTCTGTTTGGCAAGAAACATTAAATTGGCAACCAACATCACAACAAATAGAGCAATTTCAAAAACTATACGAGCTAATTATTATCGGCAATCAAAAGTTAAATTTAACCAGAATTATTAACCCTGAAGAGTTTTGGGAAAAACATCTTTGGGATTCTCTCAGAGGTATTAAGTTTATCCTAGAAAATCAAATAAATTTGCCAGAGGAAAAAAAAGTTATTGATATTGGTACTGGTGCTGGTTTTCCAGGATTACCAGTTGCGATTACTTTACCTCAATATACTCTTACCCTGGTTGATTCAACCCGCAAAAAAATTAGTTTTATCGAAACTATATTAGCAGATTTAAACATCAAAAATGTTTTAACGATAACTAACAGAGTTGAACAAATTGGTCGTCTATTTCAATATAGAGAAATTTATGATATTGCTCTTTTGAGAGCTGTTGCACCTACAGTAGTCTGTGCTGAATATGCTTTGCCATTGTTAAAAATAGGTGGAATTGCAATTTTATATCGGGGAAATTTCACAACTGATGAAAAAGCTAATTTACCAGAAGTTGTCAAACTTTTGGGAGGGAAAATAGAGACTATTGAGGAATTTAAAACTCCATTAAGTGACAGTATCCGTAATTGTATATATTTGCGGAAAGTAGGTAAAACTCCAATAAATTATCCCCGTCCGGTTGGTGTACCGACTCAAAAACCTTTGCGAGATGTAAAAAATTTATAAACAGTTGCTAATATTATGCCAAGTAATTTAGTAGTATTTTGACTTCCCTAATTTTTTTATTTGTATAGTTGTAGTCTTTCTTCCCATTCCAACTATAAATAACAAAAATTTAATCTATATCTATCTTTTCCTGAAGTTCATTTAAGGGTAAATTGAGAACTTCCGCAATTTGTTCTGGTGTTATACCTAAGTTTGGCTAACTTAGAAACTGTATTTAATTTTGTGGTACGCAAGACATTTTCTATAGATAGTTGGATTTGATGATGTTGTATTTTCGTAATTTTATTCATTATTTACATCCCTATTTTCTGATTCTAGTTTTTCTAAATTAGGGCAAATATTTATACTATTAACACGAACATTATTTCCAATTACGGGAGACTGATAATTTGCAATTCCCAAACGTTCAACCGTAGCACAAAAATTCGACTTATTTAACTCTTCCCCTAAAACCTCTGATAAAACTTGCCAAAGTTCGTAGACATTAATTTGTGTTTTGATTAAAACTTTTCTCAACCAAACCTTTGCCATATTAGCTTACTTTTTCTATAGCCTCATATTAATTTTGATTTTTGACCTTTTTGTAAACAAAAATAGTTAATTCCGATGAACTGTCTCAGATGTACAAATACTGGAGAATGGATTAATCTAGGAAAGAAAGTCGGTAGTGGTGGTGAAGCAGATATTTACGAAACCAATAAACCAGGTTTTATAGCCAAAATATATACCAAGCAAGTAACTGCTGATACTTGGGAAAAGTTGTAGTTAATGATTAATAATCCCCCCAGAGACCCTACTCTCAATAAAGGTCATGTTTAGATTGCTTGGTGGAATTCAGTCAGGAAAGTTCAAGTTTATGCTTTTAAAACTTTTGCTAAGAACAATAATAAAGCCAAGATTAAAGTTTAGTTGAAGTATTAGATGAAAAATAGTAAAACTGCCTGTAAAAGCTTAATATCCAATCTAATTTTTGACAGAAATAGAAATCAATGGTTGATGGATAGCATTGAAAAAACAGCCTTGTACAGAATCCCTATTGTGATACTAAATAGTTTAATTTTCTGATACCGCTATAAAAATTAATCTGGCTCAGGTCAAATTGGAAATATCTTAATAGGATTTTCTGAATTATTCTTTCTCTAAATAAAACGAATAAACCAACGTTCCTTAAAATTTACACCAGCTAATGCTTCATACTCTGACAAACTTCTGACATTTCCTAAACCATAAATACCAAAATCTTCCGTCGTATCTTCCATTTCTAAAATTTGACGAAAACGAGACTCAGATATCTTATTTTGAACCCACCAATCTTTATGATCCTCCCAATGGACAACCCGTTTTTTACCAGTATTATAAAAATGCCAACAAACACTAGAATTAGGATGATAAATATCCCATCCCCTCGTCCAAGCTTTAACTGCAAATAGCACCTCTTCCCCAGTAAAATAAATATTTGGATCGTAGGGAACTTCCTCAATAATTGACGCATCTGCAAAAATAAATCCCGCAGCGACAAAAGTTCCTAATTGGGGAATGCTGCATTGACTCAGATCCCCCACTCCTCTTAAGGTTAAAGTACCAGGGTCTCCAAACTTATTGGCCTCTAATCGACTTGGTGTATTCCCCACTAATTCCCTGGGGGGTCTGTAAGCAGGAGGATAGGTACTCAGAATAGGTTTTTTACTGGGACAAACTTTTAGCATTTTAATCAATTCTTCATCCCACCCAGGCGCAAACCTCATGTGAGCATCTATTTGTAGGGTATAGTGTTCTTTTTGCCACAACTTTTGTACCAGAGAACGGGCCCAACCAACACCACGGGCTTCAGAAGCTGGAACCACATTAATCCGACAATCTTTTATACCTTTGAGTTTACTAATATAATTTTTTTCCTCTTCGGTGCCATACTGCCAACAAATGCCAAAAGAGAGGCGTTCAGGATGAGCAGCATGGGCGATTGCTTCTTCTACTGTTGGGACTAATTCTAGATCGCGATAGGCCACTATTTGAATAAAAATACTATCCATAAAATCTGTTTTGAGTTGTTTTAATATTTTTCAAATACTTTGATCTCAACAGACTATCAGTAAGCCTCCGGTTGTTGACAAAATATCTACAATTTCATAAATAATATTATCTAACATTGATCTCGATCGCTAAAATTTCTGCAAATTATCACAGTATCCATTTGACTAGTTTCACTGAAAATATATTGTCAATCATTAAATAATGTATTAACATCGAATATTAATTTACAATTTAGAGTTTTTAGTTAAGTATTTAACTTAAATGATTTATGGAGACTAAAACTAATAATAACTCTCCTGAAAAAAATACAATGAATAACCAGATAAATTTGAGTTCAGAAATACCTAGTCCCGTGGAATGGGTAGAGGAACATTATTCTATAGCTACTTTGATTGATACACTTACAGACTTACAAGAGGTACTTTCTCCTGAATCTTTATTTCAAAACAGTGAGGATGAAGAATTAGTTATTGATAATAATCTGAAGGATTTACTGCAAAAAGAATACGGACTTAAACATTGGGAATATTTGGAAAAATACTTATTAAAAAAATGTTGAGGATGTATTTTTTGTCGCCAAAATTAAACCTCTACTAAAAATACAATTATTTTCTTAGTTATCCAAATATCTCGTTTTCCCAACAGGTTTGTATCTGGCATTACTCCGACAATTATTAGACCAATTATCTGATAAAACTTGTAGGCATAATCGCGCATTTTTTTGATTTTTGTGATGCTTTGCCAAAGATTTTTATTGAAAGATTTACTCTGGCTAGACTCATTTGGTTATCTTCATCATTAGTACCAAACCAAAGAGTAAGACTAATATGTTTTTTTACCTGTTTTTCCAAATCAAAAACTAGCGATCGCCCAATTCCTCTACCTCTAAATTCTGCGACTCAAACCAAAAAGTAATTACCAAACATTACCATTTTATTGCTGAATTCCACTAATAAGCTGTTGTGCATCTAAACGACTTATTATTGTGTGCCTCGTTCAAAGGAAAACCCTTATTACTTGTTAATATAGAATCCGGTTCAACGAGTGTATGTTCAGAATTTGATAATTACTTCAAGCTTTCAATCTCTCCACTCCCCCCATCTCTCCCAACTATATAATAAGTATTTAACCGGATTTGATATTACCCCTGGCTCCGCGGGGAGAAACTTCTGACTTGCTAATATACATTTAAAATGCGTATAAGATTATATGCTAAAATAATCTATTTTTCATCTATAGTAATTCAATTTATCCTGTATTTTGTCAAAGATTAATTTACTTCTAATAATATTGCGTTAATATGAGGCCAAGCATCAGGCCAATGTTAGTGAACACCTTCAAATAGTAATTTATACCTTCAAATACGGCCTTCCGCTCTCTGCTTTTACTTAACTTTTGACTTTTGACTTTTGAATTATAGTCTAGGTGCGCCCGTACAGGTATGATGACGATATTGAGCATCAAAAAGGGAACGCAACTTATAAAACTATGCGAATTTTATTTGTGGCTGCTGAAGTAGCTCCTTTAGCAAAAGTTGGTGGTATGGCGGATGTAGTTGGAGCATTGCCGAAAGTCCTACGGGCAATGGGCCATGATGTCCGTATCTTCATGCCTTACTATGGCTTCTTAGGTGACAAGATGGAAATTCCAGAGGAACCAGTCTGGTCAGGAAGTGCCATGTATCAAAGTTTTAACA
The DNA here is from genome assembly GCA_030064835.1 of Microcoleaceae cyanobacterium MO_207.B10. Taxonomy (GTDB): domain Bacteria; phylum Cyanobacteriota; class Cyanobacteriia; order Cyanobacteriales; family Microcoleaceae; genus JASJEE01. Next base: position 11,411 of record JASJEE010000185.1, read on the forward strand.
TTTATGAGACCGTACTACCAAAAAGTGACGTGCCATTATACCTCTTTGGTCATCCGACTTTTTGGCCACGTCGCATTTACTACGGAGATGATGAGGAGTGGAGGTTTACTCTATTTGCTAATGGAGCGGCTGAGTTTTGTTGGAATGGCTGGAAACCAGAAATTATTCACTGTAACGACTGGCATACAGGTATGATTCCAGTCTGGATGCACGAAACCCCTGATATTAAGACTGTCTTTACAATTCACAACTTTGCTTATCAGGGGCCATGGCGCTGGCTATTAGAAAGGATTACCTGGTGTCCATGGTATATGGAAGGACATAATACCATGGCTTCAGCAGTGCAGTTTGCCGATCGCGTGACTACCGTGTCCCCCACCTATGCAGCTCAAATTCAAACTGCTGCTTATGGTGAAACCCTTGAAGGTTTAATGTCTTTTGTCAGTGGTAAGTTGCATGGTATCCTTAACGGTATCGATACTAATTTTTATAATCCAGCTAATGATAGGTATATTGCTCAAACTTATACCATTGATACCTTAGAAAAACGTAGTGCTAATAAGGTTGCTCTTCAAGAAGAGGTAGGCTTTGAAGTAAATAAGAATACCTTTTTGGTAGGAATGGTATCCCGACTGGTAGAGCAAAAAGGACTTGATTTAATGCTGCAAGTCTTGGATAGGTTCATGGCTTATACAGATTGTCAGTTTATTTTGTTGGGGACAGGCGATCGCTACTATGAGACTCAAATGTGGCAAATTGCTACCCGTTATCCCGGTCGGATGAGTGTCCAATTATTGCAAAATGATGCTCTTTCGAGGCGAATTTATGCTGGTACTGATGCTTTCCTGATGCCAAGTCGCTTTGAGCCTTGTGGTATTAGTCAGTTGTTGGCAATGCGTTATGGTAGTGTGCCTATTGTGCGTCGTACTGGTGGTTTGGTGGATACGGTTTCTTTCCATGACCCGATTAATAATGCTGGTACTGGCTATTGTTTTGATCGGTATGAACCATTAGACTTTTTTACTGCAATGGTTCGAGCTTGTGAAGCTTTCCGGTTTAAGGATCAATGGCTGGATTTGCAAAAACGTGGCATGAGAGAGAACTTTAGCTGGGACGAATCAGCTAAGGAGTATATCAAAATGTACAAATCAATGCTCGGATTACCTGAAGAAGATATTACACCAGAAAAAGAGGCTGAAATGGTTAAGTAATATCTAATCAAAAAAAGGAATTGAGGAAAATTTCCCCAACTCCTTTTCCCTTTTTTTAAGCAACAATAAATCAGGCATTAATCGACTTTATTTATACTTGGGTAGTTTGTATGTACTAATACCATTTTCAGAAAATTTTGCTACATCTTATGAAGTGCTAGGGTATAGTGATAAAAAGACAAAAAAACAGATAAAAAACAGGCACTTAATGACTAAAAATCAATAAATTGTAGTTATTAATTAATAATTTTAGAACTTCTCAAGTATAGCGTTGTTTTTGGTAATTGGTAT
>JASJEE010000010.1 GCA_030064835.1 Microcoleaceae cyanobacterium MO_207.B10
AGAACAAGTGTAAATATTCCTATCCTTTGGTGTCCGGATTTTACTGTAACAATCTTTATTAGATTTGGTATGAAAAGCTATTTATTTGTAAGGATATTCTGACTGATATGCTGCTACTCCTTTATTGACAAATTTTAAAGTAAAAGCTTCTTTATAGTTAGTATCTGGCTTAATTATTCCGGCCTCTACTACACTATCAAAAAATGTTTTCCAGCGTGCATCAGTCATAGCACCAATACCCTTTCTGGCAGCATCTCCTGAAGTAATAATTCCATATTCTTTAATTTTTTCTAAGCTATAAGCTAATAAATCATCTGTCATTTCTGGATTATCTTTTTTAATTAATTGATTAGCTGGTTCAGGATTTTCTAAATAACTATACCAACCTTTAATAGAAGCATCTACAAATCTCTGTACTAAATCCGGATTTTTTTCTACCATTTCTTTTGTTGTTTCTATAGTTGTAGCATAAGGCGTATAGCCAGCATCTGCTAACAACATAACCACAGGTTTAAAGCCTCCTTTTTTCTCAATTGTAAAAGGTTCGGATGTCAGATAACCTTGCTGGATTAGGTTTTTATCTACCAAGAATGGAGCTACACTAAAGTTATAAGGACGCTTTTGTTCATCTGTATAACCATACTTGGCTTTGAGAAATTGCCAATAACCTTTATCAGACAAAGAAGATGTCAAAATTGGCTTGCCTTTGAGTTTTTCTAGTGAGTCATTTCCTACCCCTGGATGAGCAATTAATACTTGAGGATCTTTTTGAAAAATAGCTGCAACTGTAATAGTTGGAATTCCTGTTTGTACAGCACTAATAGTATCTATACTAGACCCCATATAAAAATCTATTGCTCCTCCTACTAATAGCTGAGTTCCATTTACTTGAGCATTACCCATTCTGATAGTAACGTCTAAACCATAATCTTCGTAAATACCTGTAGCAATTGCTTGATAAAAGCCTCCATGTTCGGCTTGAGCATACCAGTTAGTACAAAAGGTAACTTGATCGAGATTTTTGTCGCTTTTAACTACTGAACTGGAGTTATTAGCAGCACAACTTGTTAATAAAGTAGTGCTAAGAGCTAGGGTGCTATATTTGATAAATTGACGACGACTGATATAATTCATGGGTATCTATTGTTTAACTTTGATTAACTCTATAAAATCATTTTACTTTACTAAGGAATAAATCTGATATTAATCATGCAAAAAAATCAACTTAAACAAAAACTCAATAAGGGCGAAGTTGTACTCGGACCTTTTATGAATTGTGCTTACCCTGCGTTCATAGAAATTTGTGGTATAGCAGGATTTGATTTCGCAGTTATCGACCTCGAACACGGACCTCTAAATATTCTAGTTGCAGAAGACCTTTGTCGTGCTGCTGACTGTGGAGGTATTGCACCCGTTGTCAGAGTTAGCAAGAATGATGCTGCACAAATTCAACGCGCTCTTGATATTGGTAGTGCGGGGGTACAAGTTCCACAAATAGAAACAATAACTGATGCAGAAATAGTAGTGCAAAGTGCTAAATATAATCCCATTGGTTGCCGTGGTTTATCATTTGGAACTCGTGCGGGAGTTTACACTTCAGCAGGTAGTAATATAACCGATAAATTAAATGCAGAATCTTTAGTTGTAGTTCATGTGGAAGGTACAAAAGGCGTCGAAAATCTGAGAGAAATTGTTACAGTTCCTCATATTGATGTGATTTTTCTCGGTCCTTATGATTTATCTCAGTCTTTAGGTATTCCTGGTCAAGTAGATGATATTCGAGTAGTTGAATTAATGCAAAAATCAGTAGAAATTATTCAGAGTTCTGGTAAAGCTGTTGGTACTTTTACTAATAATTCTGAGACTGCAAAAAAATGGATTGACTGTGGAGTTCAGTATATTGGATTAGGTATAGATGTGAGTATTTTCTTACAAGGTTGTCAAGCTTTGGTCAAAGCAGTAAGAGGTTAATAAGGTGTTAGATTTTAGGTGCTATATTTTAGTTTTTAGGTGTGATATTTCAGGATAAATTATTATCACCTATATTCTCAAAAATTCATACAGCAGATTTCATTTTAGTACAGCCTTCGCGGGCAAGATGCCCGCACTACAAACATCTGAAGGTTAATATTTGTACCTCATATACTTGGAATCTGCTGTCATAAGGAGTGATTTTTTTTCCGAAAAATTAAGGTATAAAGCTTTCTATTTCAAGAGACAAAAGAAAAAAAAACTTTTAGTCAATCCTGCTATTACAGAAGAGGTAATTATTAATTATTGAAGGATAATCAGTTATAAATAAATACCAATTCTCCCAACCCCTCTGATAAAGGAAAGTGGGAGCTAAATTCCTCAAATTCCCCCTTAAAAAGGGGGATTTAGGGGGATCGAAAAGTTGTGGATACATCATCAGGAACTTTTAAAAAATCCTCTAAGGAAAAATCGAATTCTTTTTTTTATAAGTATTCAACCGAACATGATATTAATCATTATTTGAGTAATTTGATACAAAATTTACAAAATTTAATAATTTGTATACTGTTTAGCAACAGTTCTCAGAAACCTGAGCTATACTCAAAATATAAACAATATAAAACTCAAATTTTACTCTATAAAAATAGGGAGAAATATCTATGGAAAAAGTCTTAGAATCAATTAATTTAGATTACGCTTTTATGTTTACCTATAAAAAGGTAAACTCAATTAGTATGGAAGGTTTTGAAGAGTTTTTTGCCGACCTTCCTCTCGATCCATACATAAAAGGTAAGTATCGTTATAGAAGACTTTCTCGTTTTATTATCTCAGGGGAAGACTTAATAAAACAGCCTCAAGGTTGCCTTTTTCAAAGCAAAGATTATAATCCTATCGTAGGAGATATTAAAAGAGAATTTGCCGAAATAGACGACAGACTTATCGCCTTAGAGAACTTTAAAAAAATGATATTAGCCTTCTGCGATTCCGGCAAAATACATCCAGAAGCAGAAATAGGAGTACATCAAATTAGAACTATTTGTTCCCCTAATAATTCAGGTAATCCAGCACCAGAAGGTATCCACAGTGACGGCACAGATTTTATTGGCATATTTGCAGTAAATAGACATAATATTCAAGGCGGTGCAACTCATCTTTATACTGCGAAAAAAGAAAAGCCAGTATTTAGTAAAATTCTCAATCCTGGAGATTTATTATTGGTAAATGACCATGAATTTTTGCACTTTACAACTCCCATTAAACCTGTGACAGAAGAGATGGGATATCGAGATGTATTTGTGTTAACTTCTCCAAGTTTAATTAATTAAAAAAACAATAATAAATAAGCAAAAAGGATGGGTGAATATTTGCCTGCCTTTCTGCTAAACTTACCATCTATTACTGTTGTTCCTCAGTCTCAAAACTAACTCCTTCATATAAAATTTCAATAGGAAAATCAAATTCAATACTTGATAATGTAATTGACTCTCCTTCTGAATATGCAGAATAAAGCCACATTTTACCCTCCCCACGTTCAAAAATTTCTACATATTTTGATTCTGAATCAACTAAAACATACTGTTGCAAACTAGAAAATTGACGATAATATTTAAACTTATCGCCGCGATCGTATTTTTCTGTACTAGGAGAAAGAATTTCAATTATTACTGTAGGATGTTCGATAAAATCACGAGATTTTAAATCATCAGCATTACAAGTAATAACTAAATCTGGATAAAAATAACGACTATTTTTACTCTCCCGCACTTTCACATCTGACATATTTACTTGACAACCTTTTTGGCGGAGATGCGGCATTAGAGCGATACAAAAATTAATAGCAATATTATTATGAGGAATACTTGCTCCCGTCATAGCTAAAATTTCTCCATCCACATATTCGTGGCGAAATTCCTGTTTAGATTCCCATTCTAGGTATTTTTCAGGGGTCATTTTTTGATAATCTGCTTGAGCAATCATAATTTTCTCCTTTTGAGTATTCTGATTTTAATTATAGGTTAATTTCTAGAAATAAAATTCATCGGCTAAAACCGCCACTACAATTTTTTTAACTTTAATTATATCGACATATTTATATACTTAAATTACAACTCAAAACAGCTTATATTCCTTTCTATACTTGCTCAATTTTTTCTCTTTGTTCCCGAATCCATGGTTTTTAAATTTCCTGTTTTTCTGGTGTTTATTGCTGATACTTTGCTTGAGTTTTGAGAAAATATTTATACAGTTTAATTGCCTGTTCAGTTATTTGAATTAAGATATTTTTAGAACATTTAATTCCTATTGCCAAAGCTAAAGCCTAGCTTAAATTAAAACAAACAGAATCTCAAACATAGAATGTGTAATTAATTTTGCTTATGAACTTAGTTTCTTAAATGGAGCGATAGCGTACGCTTAACCGGAGGTTATCGCCACTCATCTAGCTTTTCTCTTCAAAAACTCCCCCAATAATGATTTGCCTGAAAATTTATCTTTTACTTTTTTTTATGCTACAGATATTATATACTCAATTGTACTATAAAAATCTCAATAAAAGATAAAAGGAGACAAATATGGCAGGGGTATGTAAACTGGAGATCGCAGAAACAGTCTCAGAACTGAAAGCATTGTTGAATGACCAGAAAACTGCTAGTGGCTTTCAAAAGATTCAAGCATTATATCTATTTAAAATCGGACAGGTAACAACTGTCAAAGAATTAGCTCTGACTCTGGGAGTCAACAGAATTACAGTGCAACGGTGGTTAAAACAATACCGTAGTCAAGGTCTGTCGGGATTATTGCAGGTGAAACAAAGTGGGGGTCGCAAACCTGCTATCCCACCGGATGTACGGGTGGGTTTACAAAAACGACTGAATGACCCCCATAACGGTTTTAAAAGTTATGGAGAAATTCAACAGTGGTTGCAAGAAGAATATAATATTAATGCTTCCTACAAAGCTGTTTATGCTACTGTTAGGTATCAGTTAAAAGGTAAACTGAGCAAAAAGTAATTCCAAGAAGTAACTTAGGGGTGCATCTGGGAGGCTACACCCCTTTTCTCTTTTAACTAGAAAATCAGCTCAATAACTTCTCTATTGTATGAGCTGATAACTGATAACTGTTAACTGATAAATGATAACTGAAATGACTAATCTTTTATTGTCTGTTTTAATGCTTGACTTAATTGCGTTTCACTCAAGGAGCGCACTAAGCTGAGGTTAAACGGTTTTTCGCTGATGGCTTTAGCATAGGATGCTTGGAGATAGGGACGATATTCAGACTGATCAGCAATATGACTTTGGAAAAATGCTAAACCTAGAGCGTTAGCATAACCGACAACTACTTCTGGATCTGGTTGAATTAATTCTTCTATGGAAGTAAAAGCTGTTTTATTGACTGCATCGAAATTGATGTTGACATGATTAGCTCCTTCTGTTACCACCAAATATTTATCAGGAGTTGTCAACCAGGTGAAAGAATTTGCTTGTTCTAAAATGATCGGAGTGATTTTATCTTCAGTACCACTTCCCCACAAAACAGGTAGCTGAACTTGACTTAAACCAGTTTTGCCAAATAAGCTACTATTCACTGGATCGAGTACAAATAATGCCCCTATTCTATCATCTTTGAGGCTATATTTTTGCGGATTTAATTCTAATGCCCGACACTGTAACAATAGAGACACATTCAAAACTTCCATTTGCGGCCCGCAGTCTTGTTTGAGTTGATTAAAATTAATCTCAGCACCTGCTAAAGCGAAGGCGGTATAAGCTCCAAAAGAATGACCAAATATACCTACCTTTTTCAAGTTTAACTGACCGTGGAATTGATTTTGATTTAACTGCTCTAGTTCATTTAATAAAAATGTTACATCCAGAGGGCGATCGATAAATTCGTTGCTCTCGAACATATCTTTAGCTTTACCTGCTAAGAATTTCTGGATATATTCATAGTCACTACCAGGATGTTGAGGTAGGGCAACAGCAAATCCATAAGAAGCTAAATGTTCAGCTAAACTTTCAAAGTTTACGCCATTTGAACCTAGTCCATGAGAGATAACAACTACGGGAATTGAGACATCTTTGGCTGACATTTCTGGAACATAAAGTTTAACGGCAAATTTCCGATTCCGTCCTTTATCTTCCAACATCATTTCTTGTTGGGAAAACTGATAACTGCCTTTTTTTCTAATATCTGCTAACCGAGAAAAATCAATTTTTTCTTCTTTTTTAGCTTCTCTTGAAGTGAGATTAGCTACAGTTTCTACGAAAGCTTTTGTATTGTTTTGTATGGCAGAGATTTTGTCAGTTACAGCAACAATTCTTTTGGTGTCTAGCCACATAGTTTCACTGGGAAAATGACGAATAAAATTGATTACTGTCAAGCCTTCTGTATCATTAGCAGCTTTTAAAAAAGCTGTTTTAATATCTTCGGAGCCATTTTCAACTGTGGAATAACTATCATCTATTGATTTAGTTTGGATTACCTGTCCTAAATTTTTGAGAAATATTTCTCCCATGTAGGAGTGGAGAAATTGAGAGATTATATGGGGAGGAAAATTGTAGCGTTCTTGGAGTATCTGGCGGTATTGTCCTTCTTCTTGAGACTCTAATAGCAGCATATAGCTAGCTAGTTCATAGTTAACTTCTCCAGTTTTGACATAGGTTTCTAAGGCTGATACAGGAATTGAAATATTTAGACCTTCGTGACCTAGAGAAATTTCTTTAGCTGCATTAACTGGTAAAGCTGTTAAAATAGCAGGAATGATGCCCAGGGTTAGAGATTTTAACCAACGGTTTAAGCCGAATGTATTTTTATTAGTATTAATTTTTTTAGTCTCTTTTGCTTGAAACTTTTGCGTACTCATTCTTGATTACTCCTAGAATTAATTAATAACTTTCAAGCTGCTAGTTTTCCTCTTTGGAAAAATAGGCTAACCCTGTAGTTTTTGAATGTAGGTAAAATAGCTGAATCTTCCCCTATTCAATTATTGGTAAACCGGGGATATTATTCTGTATAATCAATTAATGTCAATTGATATTTGCAGAGGAAAAAACTTTGTGTTTTTATCTAAATATTTAATTCAGAAATTACATTGTCTTTGGGAATACTATAAATTAGTATGGCAGAGTGTTAATTGATGTTTTGCATCGTCTGATACTGATTTTTTTCCCAGAAGTTAATCGAAATGAGTAGAGTATTTATTACTATAGGTGTAAATTATAGTGCGTTAATGTGTAGGTAGAGTATTAAACATTTAAATTGCATATGCTGTAAAATAAGTTTTGAATCTTATTTTTGCTGGTATTTTATGTCTTGCCTGCTGCTACTGCTTCCAAATAACAAGCAAATTAGATGTGTTGAGCTTGTTATGAGTTGATGATTTAGGAATTATATCATATTCGGTTGCATATTTATCAACAATTATAGAAAGAATCGGGAACAGGGAATAGAAGGGAGATGGAGAGATGAAGATAGTCGGAATAATGAGGAGACTGAGGAGACAAACCAAGGCAAGATTTACAATACACCTCTGCGGAAATTAGAATTTAACCACGGTTTGATAATGGTTTTAGTTTAATTATCTGAGATGTTTAATAATTTTAGTTAACTGCTATAATAGATGTCTCCAATAATAAAAAATCCAACCAATTATCGTAAATAAAACATCAATTATTTGTCCCTGCTCCCTGCTCCTTCTTTTCCGAAGATGTCTAATATAGAAATTCCGGCATTGCATAATTGGGGGATGATTTTTTCAGAGAGCAGAAACCATAATCCCCGTGTCTCCCTGTCAGTCGAAATCATCCCAGTATTCAGCAACGCCGAAATTCTCATATTGGTGAGGTAAACTCATTCGTTGGTTTGAGGGAACAGGGAACAGGGAACAGGGAACAGGGAAAAAAAAGATAAAAAGATAACTGTAACTGTATCTCACGAACTTGAGAAAAGCTATAGCTATCATATATGATACCTTGGTTGTCGTCACTATAAGCTTTGATTCACATTTTTGATTCTGCCATTAATTTCGGCCAAACAAGTAAGAAAAATCCCATCCAAGTCAATATCGGAATCGAAACAATAACTGTTAACCAAATCATTCTAAATAACAACCAACTACTACTAATAATAGTAGTGCCTGTCAACAGTATTGACCAAGGTTGACACCACCAAGGTTTATAATTCCAGGGATTAAATTTTTCTGATTCAACTGCGTCTTTCATAGAACTTTTAGTAATACCTAAATTGATGTTTATTAATTAGAATTTTTGAGAATTTAAGCGTTTAGTAATTTGTTTGATAATGCCACTAAGAATAGCACCACCCATCAAAAGTCCAATTGCTGGAGTAAAAACTGGCTCCCATAATCTATGCCAAATATCAAGACCTAAAGCCACTCCAGAATAACGACCAATTACAGCGATCGCGAACCAAAAAAAACCTGCTATTACCAGAAATACATTTACTACTAAAAATGTATCTAACCAATTGATTAATTTATCTTTCATTGTCAGTTATTACCAATAACGATTGTGATTTATTATAGTACAAATATTCTCTCAAATATAGTAAATAATTTGTCATACCAATTTGATAAATATTTGTTACAAATAAATTTCTAGGTTTTAGGTGCGCAGGTAAGGAATAAATCTTAATTCAGCTATAAATATCTGAATTATGTTTTGAAATTATCAAATTTATTTGTAACATGATTTTTTCACGTCTGGTATAACAGCTATTTTAAGTATATCCAAACAAGACGTACCTGTTTGTAGCATTTCCCCCGCCTCAGCGAGGGCAAGCTTTTTTTTAATTAGTATAAATTATTTTCTGAAAATTCTAGGTTGTCGGCAGAAAAACAGTCACGCTTGTTTGCTGACAAGGCACACTTTGAATAATTAATTTACCCCCATGCAATTCAGTAATTCCTTTAGCAATAGTTAACCCCAATCCGGAGCCTTGTTGTTCATATATTTTCCGATTAAACTGTGTATAAGCACCGATATTACCAATTTCATTCATGCTCATTCCCCGACCATGATCAATAATATTAACCGCAAAAATATTATCTAGTAACTTGCCAATTATCTTGACTTTTGTTCCGGAATCAGAAAACTTAAAAGCATTATCAAGTAGTTCATCTATAATTTTTCTAAAGTTGGGGTCAGAAATTTGTAAATCCGCGTTTTCGGAGTCAATTTCTAAATCTTGAAAGCGATTATAACTTCTGGCTTTTTTCCGACATACTTCTTTAAGTATTGACTGACAATTATTCAAAGAACCTGTTTTAAATACTTTTAATCTTTCACTATCTTTTGATAATAGCTCTAAATCTGCGTAGAGTAAAAAATTTTGGATAAGTCGATATAAACGATGTGCAGAAACATTAATATTTTTCAACATGGTTAAGACTTCATCACTTTCTAGTTCTGGAAATTCATCGATAAGAAATTGGGAAGAACCAATAATTCCATTAAGTGGAGTACGTAACTCATGGGGCAGAGAAAAAGTAATATGACTCCTTAACTCATCGAGTTGTTCTTGAGACCTTCTTTTAATAGTTACTTGTTTTTCTAATCTAGTAGTAATTGCTCCCATTAATTCATCTCTGGTAAAAGGCTTAGTCAAATAATCATCTGCCCCTAATTCCATTCCTTCTCTTAAATCAGCTTTGGTTGATTTAGCAGTGAGAAAAATAAATGGAATTGCCTCTGTGAGTGGATTTATTCGTAATAATTTCAAAACTTCATAACCATCAAGTTCTGGCATCATTACATCACAAAGAATTAAATCTGGAACTTGTTCTTGGGCAAATTTTATTCCTTGTTTTCCATTTTCTGCCTCTATTACCAGAAAATCTTCTGCTGATAAAATATCTGTAATAATTGTTAAAATTACCTTATCATCCTCAATTACTAGAATTTTTGTCATTTATATTTTCCTTTTGTAAATTTAATGGTAAAATGACAGTAAATGTAGTACCAACCCTGACCTCACTTTCTACAGTAATTTGACCTTGATGTAAATCAACAGAATTTTTGACAATCGCAAGTCCTAACCCTGTACCAGGAATATTACTAACATTTGTCCCACGGTAGAAAGAGTCAAATAAGTATTTTTTTTCTGCTGCCGGAATACCTATACCTTCGTCTTGAACTTGAAAGATTACATAATTATTTAAGTAAGAAAGTTTTAAGTAAACATCACCACCTTGAGGCGAATATTTAACAGCATTCCATAATAGGTTATAGAGAATATGACGCAACAATTTTTCATCTAGATTAACAGATTTTAATATCTCTGGCCATACTTCATTTTGTTGAGTTTCTGAATAATTTTCTAGCTGAGAAAAATCATAATTTTTTGCATCTAGTTCCAAGATATTTAAAATATTGCTATGAGTGGAGCGATCGCCTATTAATTGTTTGACATCTATAATCGTAAAATGGAGAGAGTGTTGACTACCAACACTCAATTTCATATCCTCTATGACATCATGACAAAAAGTTTCTAAATCTATGGGAGCGGGATGAAATTCAAAAATACCCGACTCTGTTTTACCAATAATTAATATATCATTAAGTAATCCTGTCATGTGTTGAACTGTAGCTTGAATCCGATGTAGATAAGTCAGTTTTTTCTCCTCACTCCATTTATGACCATAGTGTTCTAGAGCTTCTGCAGAAGCTAATATAGTAGTTAGAGGAGTACGAAACTCATGAGATGTCATGGAAATAAACCGAGACTTAAGTTGATTAAGTTCTTTTTCTATTTCCAAAGCTTTTGTAATTTCTGCTTCTGCTGACTTGCGCTCTGTAATATCTTCAATATCACCTTCATAAGCAATCAAATTACCACTTGCATCATACACTGCTCTAGCATTTTCAGAAATCCAAATCATACTGCCATCAGCACGATAAACTTGAGACTCAAACTTTAATACACTACCATCCCTATTCATCAATTCTATAAACTCATCGCGACGATTAGGATTTACATATATTTGAGTGCCAAGATCGCTAACTTTTGCCATCAATTCCTCCGGAGAGTCATAACCAAATATCCCCGCTAAAGTAGGATTAGCATAGATATAACCTCCATCTGGTGTAGATTGAAAAATGCCTTCGACCGAGTTTTCCAAAATGCTGCGGTACTGAGCTTCAGTAGAATGTAGCTCCTGATAAGCTGATTCTAGTTGTAGTCTGGTATTAAATTCGGCTTTTTGCAGAGACTCATATAAATATACCGAAAGATTACAAATTACACATACCCAGAATATACCAAGACACATCTTAACTAGATTCCAATCTGACGGTAATACGTCTAAACCAAGAATACTATTCACTCCGAAGTAGTAACCTAATACAATTATTTGAGATATTAGGTGGAGAAACCAGTTGACAGGAATTAAAGTTGCTTGAGTGAAAAAAGTCAACATCCAGGCGAAAAACTCAGGTTTGACATTACCTGTAATCGTATCTGAGATTTGATCGATCATGGTAACAGACCAAGAAAACCCCAAAAAAATTAGACTTACATAACGATTACCCCACCGAGTTCGCAGTAGCAGTATACAGCTTAATAGAATTAAGTGTATTAAAATTCTTTGTATCCCCCACTCTTCTAAGTTGGGGTATTTGTTGAAGGTAAAGTAAACTAGATTAAGTATCGTTCGACTCAAAAAGAAGAAAAAAGCTAGCCATAATGCTAAGTTTAGTCTAGGAATAAAAAAACGATGTCGCCACTGCTGATAAGTAAGATTTGTCAAATCTTGACAATTATCAGATGTAGGGTTAACACTATCTAAATAGGTGAGTGTTTTTCTCACTAGGGATAGTCTCTGTAGCTGCTTCAATAATCCATTTAGCATAGCTAGTCAGATTTAAAACCTTTGTATTCTAGTCGTGGACTTTATAGATTCGGACAGTGCTATAGCAAATGGCTACAAGCTAACTATATTTTGCCTGATGAGTATCACTATATAATTTATAGCAATCCTCTAACATATTCGTGGCAAAAATTTTACTGCTTTTTAGGGAAAACTTAACTGGGAACAGCTAAAAGGTGGGAGTTTCAACTTTTTTATTTACTTTTTAATTACCCCCAACCTATCCGCGGATTGCTATATAATCTAAGATTGATTATAGCGTTTATCGCTCTTAGTGAGATACACCTATCTTTAATTTCTATATCTATTCCTAGTAAAGTTTTCCCTACAACCAACCAATGAGCGTACCGAAACCAGTATAGGAATTGTGATAGAAACAAATAATGTTCACCTACTACCTCAAACCTACCACCTACCACCTCAAACCTAAGAATGAGCGTACTTCATCAGTATGGGAATTGCTATATTTGATTATTTGTAGCTAGCTTTATGTTGAATAATATCATTACTTTTATTGTATATTGGTGATATTTATACTTCAAAATTTATTCATCTTATGGTTAGATATACTTTGCCTCAAACTCCAGATACGATCATTACTGTCAGGGGTAAAGATTCAGAGAAGGCCCGTCAGAAAGCTATGGATCAACTTGTGGACATGATGGACTCTGGCGAACTACCAACAGAATTAGAAAATGGATTTAGTCCTGAGCAGTTTATTGAAGTTAAAGAATCAAAAGAAACTGTTTCTGATGAAGAAGATTCTGTGGCCCAAGCAGTGCAGATACTTAGTGACCTTGCAGCACTGAAGATTAAGGTTGTAGAATCCCGCGAGGAAGCTCTGAAAATTCGTTCTGCGATTGAGGTGCTATTTACAGATGAACCTGTGAAAGTTGAAGAAATTGTTAACCTCAAAGATGGTTTCAAAGTGCTAAAAAACTTTGCATTGTCTAATTTACGCTACCGAGAAGCTAGAAGTAAAGCAGAAGAAGCTCGTGCTATCCTAGATAATGCTTTAAAGTCTCCGGAACCAGAAATCAAACAGTCTTCTAAATCCGGCAAGTAATGCCTCATCATGCTCAATAGACTTTGAGCAAAAGTTTATTGGGTATCTTGCTGTTAATAACCCTCTACATATTCAGCAAATTGAATATTTCTTACATCTGTAATACTACTGAGACTAATGTCGTTATAGTTTCCTGTAAAAAATCGATCAGTTTTTCGGCCATCATCCGGCTCAGGTAGTATAGTAGAAGTTAAGCAAGTCAATATATAGTCGTAGATTCTTACTCATCTGATGATAAATTTACTTTATCGTTGTTACTGATTTTCAACACGTTTTGCATCTTTATTTTAGTTTTAGCGTCAAGCTAGATAAAGATTAATTTTTTTAATAGTATCATTACTTAATAGAAGTGACCGCCGCAGAAATAATTATTCAGATATGGGATTCCGTATCATACACAACATAAATGTGATCTGAATCATTAAAAGAATTGATAGATGTCACATGATTAAAAGATGGAAATCACTGAGGAGCAGAGAATAATAAATGATACTGGGTATCGTAAATATCAAATCGGTAGATTTGATTTTTTTTAAAAAACTATTTGAGAAAACTTTTAATCATGTCTACAAAGCAAGCTCAGTTAATCAAATTCTTAAAGTGGGAGTTGTCCATCCCGGATTCTGCAATTGCCACTGCCCTCAGACATCAAGAGGAAGATTGTAGTCAATTGCCCATGATACTTTGGCAATACGGTCTTGTGACATTAAAACAATTAGATAAAATTTTTGATTGGTTACAAATGGCAAGCGTTTAGTTAACTCCTATTGGAGAAAATGTTCTTTAGAATATCGCTATAGACATATTCCCAAAGTTATAAAAGTCAACATACTTATCTCTGAGGAGGTATCAATTGGTTTTCAAGCCATATCATATCATAAAAACCAAATTCAACAACAATAAATTAAACAGGGGAGAATCTCATGAAGCTTTTTTAGATGGGTTTATCCCCTTTTTTTTTGTCAAAATTATCAGAATTAAATAATTATTCAATAATTAACAGTTAACAATTAACAATTAATAATTACCTCTTGTTTGGAAAACTGAGAATTGACTGAAAGGTAATTTTTTTAAGTTTTTGCTGCTTAAGTGGCAGAAGGAATTACTGTGTTTGAAATTAATGAAAATGGTAAAACTAAACAGGTTTCTTCACTATGGTAAGTTGAGGAGAAAAAAATTATACTTATCTCCTAAACCTACCCAGACAATTTTAGCGATCGCTAATTAAGTATAATTGGCCTTTTAAGCATAGGCCACAGCCTTCTAAGGTAAGCATTTCCTGCGGAATGCGGAGCTAACAGCTATTAGCAGTCAGCGGTCAGCTAATAGCCGATTCTTTTGGTATAGTAATATTATTATTTGCTGGAGTTTATAAGTTTTTGCCAGATGTAAAAATTGTCTGGAGTGATGTTTGGATTGGAGCAGGAATTACTGCTGTATTATTTACTATTGGTAAAAGTTTAATTGGGTTATATTTGGGTAATAGTAGCGTTGGTTCGGCTTATGGTTTTGCCGGTTCTTTAGTTGTGTTATTACTATGGATTAATTATTCTTGGCAAATTCTATTTTTTGGGGCAGAGTTTACTCAAGTCTGGGCTAATAGATATGGTTCTCAAATAGTTGCCAAGGGGAAGAAAAAGTTTGCTCAAAATGATGATTTGAGTTAGCATAGAGTACAGACATAGCGGGCAATATGCCAGCACTACAAGCTATTTAATACCATTTTCAGAAAATCTTGCTACATTTTTTGGTTTCTAGGTGTTGGGTGTTAGGTGGTAGAAATGAAAGAGAAAAAGTGTAAATATTCTTATCCTTTGGTGTCCGGATTTTACTGTAACAATCTTTATTGGATTTGGTATGATTCAGGCCTTGTAAATCATACAGCGCTTTTCGCTCTTGATGAACCACCGGAGCCATAAACAGAATCCAGTAGGGAATTTGCTGGCAAAGTCCTGTGGTCTACTGTGCAGGAAAACCGCTGTCAGCCCGAAATATGCTGTATCAATTATTTCTCCCTGCTCCCTACTCCCTCTTTGATAGTATTACTAACCTTGAGGATAACATCTGGCTAAAAATTTCTCAGCATCAGAGCGATCGCTAATCTTGCCATCCAAAGTTGCAGCCAAAATATCATCTAACATTAACTTAAACTGACTCCCTGGTTTATAACCCATTGTTTTTAAATCATTTCCATTTAAAATAGGTTTAATATTTGCCCACTGAGTCAAATATTGCCAAAGCTTTCGTCTCAGCCAACGTTCGCATTGTAGAGCTATCAAAATTAACATCGGCAAATCATATTCCCTCAACAACCACACTACCTGACTGGGAGTTTCACATTTTCGCAAACCCTCTATAACTTTAACTTTTGCTACCTCCAAATTTTCCAGTCGCTTAATACCATCAAGAGGTAACTGTAAATTTTTTCCCACTAAACCCCGATACTCAGACTCCAAATAAGCAATTAAAACCTCTAACCGAATTTCCCAGTGGCATAAATTTTGATTAGGATCGAAACGTTGCAAAAACCTATCCACCAAACATACCTGCTTCCATAACCTCCCGTCTAATTCCAAACTTGGATGCAGACAACGTAAAGCTCCTAGATTTCCCAACAACTGTAAAGCAGGTTTCCAATATTTAGCTGTCAAAATATATTTTAACTCACTCTTGAGGCGAGTTTCCAAGGCAGGTTTCCTTCTATTTTTTTCTGCTTTCCCTACATTTTGACGATCATACACGCCACTATTAATTGCATAACGAATATATTCTTCTGTTTTCTCTTCAATCTTAAATCCTAATCTTACTGCAAACCTTACTGCTCGATAAATACGAGTTGGATCTTCAATAAAACTGTTGGCGTGTAACACGCGCATCTGTTTCGCCTGCAAATCTGATAAACCACCAAAAAAATCAAGTAATTCACCAGTACGAGGTTGAGTCAGTCGTACTGCCAAAGCATTAATTGTAAAATCCCGACGATACAAATCTTGGCGAATTGAACTTGCTTCTACTTCTGGGTTAGCTGCGGGATAGGGATAAAATTCTGTACGAGCAGTGGCAATATCTATCCAGAGGGAGTCTAATACTAAATCATTATGCCAGAGTAGAGCAGCAGTTTGAAATTGACCGTGAACTTCTAAACGTGCTGTGGGGTAAATTTTTTGCAGTGCTGTTGCCAATTCTACTGCTGGTGCTTTTTCTCTCTCCTCAGAGTGACAACCATCTACAACTAAATCTATATCTGTTAAGAGTAGAGTCTCATCAGATTTTGATAATAGTAAGTCTCGTACCCCTCCCCCAATTAGATATAGTTGCCAACCGCGTTTTTCTGTCAACTCAGCAACACAGGTAAGTAGTTGCCAAAGTTGAGGAGCAAGACGCTCTTGTAAAAGCTCGGTAATTGATTTACAAGTTTCACCTGGAATGCAACCTGGTTGTTTATCTTGGGGGCGTTGTTGTTGATGCAATTCCCGTAAAACGTCGGTGCGTGTGACTATTCCCACTAAACGATTATTTTCCAAAACAGGCAACCGACCAATATCGTATGTCACCATCAACTCTTCAATTTCTGGGAGAGTTGTTTCTGGGGAAATAGTTTTGAGTTGGGGTGTCATGTAACCTTTGACGGGAGCATGACAGAAACCATGATGTAGGGCAATGTCAATATCTCGTCGAGAAATAATTCCTGCTAATTTGCCAAATGAGTTTACTACTGATAAACCGGAATGACCGTAACGTAGTAGTATTCGGTGAGTTTCTTCTATAGATGTTTCTGGGGGAATAGTCCGAACTGGAGATGACATTAAATCTCTAGCAGTGGGGGGATGAGGAATTTGATTTTTGAGTTGGTCTAGGAGTTTTTCTAATGTGGCGTTAGGGTTTGTATCTCGCCGACTAAGTGCTGCCGCTCGATGATGACCTCCTCCTCCGAAGGGTTGAAATAGTTGACTCAGGTTTGTCTCTGGAATACGCGATCGCCCGATAATGGTTAAGCTTTTTTCTGTGGTGTCTTTGAGGGAATGGGTATGAGCTAAAAGTAGAGCATCTATTTCTGTTAGGTCGATTAATCTTGATGCTAAACTTGATAAACCAGGAATATATTCTTCTGTGTGTAGTAATACCCATCCTATTTGATAGGTTCTCATTGTAGATCGTTCCAGTTTTTCCAAGGAAATTTTCAATAAATCTTGGAGTAGGGGTGATAAACCGGGTTCTACATATTCGCCGATCACTGCTAAACTTGCGCCCTGTTGCATTAACCAAGCTAAAGCTGCTGCATCTCGTGGTGTTGTATGGTCAAAAGTCAAGGAACCAGTATCAGCGTGGATGCCAAGGGCCATAATAGTTGCTTCGACCGGAGTTAATACAGAAATAGAAGAATTTTCTAGAGTCTGAAGTTTTTCTACTATTAAAGTTGTAGTTGCTCCTACTGCTTCTATATAAGTTTGGGTAGCTAGAATATCGGTTTGAATTTCACAGTGATGGTCGTAGATGATAATTTCTGATAGGTGGGGTAAGTCTAACCATTCGGCAGTTTTTCCGAGTCGGGAGCGTGTTTGAGAATCTACTATATATATGGAGCGAATTTTTTCTGGGTTGACAGAGCGACGTTCGATGATGGCAAATTCGTCTCGATGAAGGGCAAGAAATTGTTTGACAGTGGGGTGACAACCGCCTGTTAAAACAAGACGACTGCCTGGGTGGAGGTGTGTTAGTCCCACTGCTGCTCCAAGGGCGTCGAAGTCTGCTGTTGTGTGGCACAAAATTAAATCCATCAGATAATCTTTTAAACTTAGGTATTTTTCTCAGACGAGCTTGATTTGATCTACTAGAATCTGGATAAATTTACATTTATCATTATGGGGATTTTCAACCTATCCTTAGTTTTTAAACGTCTGTTTTCAATTGAATATATTTAATACCAAAGCTAGTAGTCAGTAGTCAATTGGTATAAATTTTAAAGATTAAATTTTTTCCCTAAATAGTTTTTGGTTAATCTTTTCTCAAAAATTAAATTGATTAAATATAAGGAAGGATTAAATTAAAAATATTTGAGTGTAATAAATTTATGTGTACTAGCTGGCATCTATTTGATTCAGGTAAGACCTAAAGACGTACCACCTCATATAGCGTTTATCGCTCTTAGTGAGATACACTTACGTTTAATTTTTATTCTATTCTATTACTAGTAAAGTGTTACCTAAAACCAACGAATGAGCATACCGAAATCAGCACAGGGAATTGTTACGCGAAACAAATAATATTCACCGCTCCACCTAAAACCTACCACCTACCACCTACCACCTCAAACCAACCAATGAGCGTACTTTATCAGTATAGGAATTACTACATATAACACCTAATCTCTAAAACTTAACACTTACCAAGTACCTAAATAGAAAATTCAGGAATGAAAATAGGATTCCCATAGTACAGTTTATGATATTCTAATTTCTCATAGGTTGAATCTGTTGTTGTACCTGGAGAAAAAAATGTTAACATTCCTGTTTCAATTTGTGCTACTTGCTTTAGTAGTTTTATCCTTTGTCTTAGTAGTTGGCGTACCAGTTGCCTATGCTTCTCCTCAAATCTGGAATCAAAGCAAGTCTTTGATTTTTGTGGGTTCTGGTTTGTGGGTGGCTCTTGTCATTGCAGTGGGTGTTTTGAACTTTTTGGTGGTTTAAATTGGACTCTGCAATTCCTGCTTCAGCAGCATCTAAAATCTAAAGTAAGAGATAATGTGAAGAAGTTGTAAGAGGCAGGGGATAACTGGTGAATGCTTGTTATCTCTAGACTCTTACATATCTAATAAAACTATTAATCCAAAGCTTTGACATTATTGACGTTTAAAAATAATTCTGATAATATGACAGTTTTTGAAGGAAATTTTACTAAGGTTGACTCTTTCCGATTTGCGATTGTGATTGGTCGTTTTAATGATTTAATTACAGGCAAACTGCTAGAAGGCTGTCAAGATTGTTTGAAACGCCACGGAGTCGATCCTAATCCAGAAGGTACTCAAGTAGATTATTTTTGGGTGCCTGGTAGCTTTGAAGTTCCTTTGGTGGCTCGTCAGTTAGCCCTCAGTCATCGTTATAATGCAGTAATTTGTCTGGGAGCTGTAATTAAAGGCCATACTCCTCATTTTGATTATGTGGCTGCTGAAGTATCTAAAGGGATAGCTGCTGCTGCTTTTCAAAGTGGAGTACCTGTAATTTTTGGAGTTTTGACTGCAGATACAATGCAACAAGCTTTGGAAAGGGCCGGAATTAAAAGTAATAAGGGCTGGGAATATGCTATGAATGCTTTGGAAATGGCCAGTTTGATGAATGAAATTCAGGTTGGTATGGATTCTCCGTCCTACAATCGGAGTATTGCTGGTAATACTCAAACACTACCTGTAACTGCAAACCGTGTAGTACAAACTGATATTCCTACTGAGTCCTAAAACTAGAATTTTAACTGTGTCAGAAAAATTTATTTGTTAGGGCTTGACAAATAATATTTATTCTGGCATTATTAATATTAATTAATTGCGGGTATAGCTCAGTGGTAGAGCGCAACCTTGCCAAGGTTGATGTCGCGCGTTCGAATCGCGTTACCCGCTTCATATAAGCTAAATCAATATTTTTAAGCTCTTGCTTGGGCTAAACTAGCTACATTTTTATTTGTGGTTGATCAAAAATATAGATTCCCTATTTGTCCCACCAGCAAAAAAATGGCAATTAACTTGAAAGCGGAAAATTGTCTTTTGGGATATTGAAACTGTCCCTAGCACTAAAGATTAACTAACGTTATATTGGAATACAGACTAGAATTGGCATATTCATAATTCTATATTTATAGATGAATACCAAGTCTCAGATCATCTTTGTATAAACGCTTTTGATTCTACGGTTATTTGTGCGATCTCAAAAGGCTAAAAAGATTGATTTGAATGGAGATTACCCCTGTCCATGTAGACGTAGGGGTCGCTTAACTCCAATAACACTGACAGATGCTTTTGGCTGTAGTCGCTGTCAGCAAATATTTGTTGTGAATGAAAGTGGTGAAACTATTGAACAACTTTCTACACACTACCCCTATAAACCAACTTGGTGGTGGACAGGTAAACAGTGGAACAGAGCAAATTCCAGTTGGAAAGCTCACTATCTCCCTTTAGCTTTAGTAATGATTTTAGTACCATTGGTGATTTGGCTACCTTTGGCTTTACGTTCTCCTGGTATGAATATAATAATCTGGGCAATGGTGGCAGTGGTACTAGCTATGCTTCCGGCCTTGATGGTTTGGCTTACTTATAGACGTTAACCTAAATTAGGGTCTGCTGACAAAAATTGGTTGGTAGGGGTAGGATAGGGGGACGCGGTGACGCAGTGACGTGGTGAACAGGCGACGGTTTCGGCCATTTTATGTGAAGAAATTTTTTTGAATTTCAGCAGCAAATTTTCGTATTTTGAGGCCAAAAAGTTGCCCACAACCAGGAGATAAATTGAAGATAAAAAGCTATGAAAGCCTTATCTATCCTAACTTTTAGCTTTATTCAGCAAACCCTACTTATTAATTATTAATTGTTCATTGTTAATTGCTGAATATACCTAGAAACAAAAATCTATTGCACAGTTTTAGGCGTTTCAGTCCACTACTCGACTTATCAAGTAAACTGGTTCTTGTCTAGGGAATAAATAGCGACATTATGATAAAATACCGAATAATATACCCAAAAACGATAGGGATAAGACTCCGGTACGAAGTAAAACAATCCTACTTCAAAAGTACCCACCGATAATACTAGTTCTCCTTAACAGGTGGACTTCGACCTTAGTCGGTGAGTCATGTTTACTCTTCAAACTTCTGTTTGAAGTTTTCACACTACCGAATTACTTTAGATGGATGTGATTCGTCGTACTCATAAAGCTTCCAAAGAACTTGCTAAAAGTCAACCTGTACAACGCTCTAAAGCCTTAAGGGCAATGGCTGAAGCAATTTTACAGCATCAAAATGATATTTTAGAAGCTAATACCCTGGACTTGGAAGCTAATCGAATGATAGCTATTCCAGATCCTATTGTAGAACTGTTGAAGTTAACACCAGAGCGACTAAAAAATACATCAAATATTCTACAAAAACTAGCAAATATGCCAGTTTTAATAGGACAAGTTATTGGCGCTTCACATCAACTAGATAATTCTCAGAGCTATTGTCAACGTATTCCTTTGGGAGTAGTAGCTTTGATATATGAGGCATTTCCAGAGTTGGCCGCCATAGCTGCGGGTATGTGTCTTCAAACAGCTAATAGTTTGGTTATTAGAGGGGGAACTGAAGCGACTAACTCTAATTTTGTCATTGCTAAAGTATTACGAGAAGCTTTAGATAAGGCTGGTCTTCCTGCTGAGTGTATAGAATTTTTACCAGCTTCTAATGGTAATTCAATTAAAGATTTGGTTACTCAAGATCGATATCTGAATTTGGTAGTGTCTTATGGTCGTTCGAGTTTAGTTCGCCAAGTAGCAGAGGCAGCAACTGTCCCTATTTTAAGGTCGGCGATGGGTAACTGTTATTTGTATTGGTCTGTTACTGGTAGTTTAGATATGGCCCGTTGGATGATTTTGGATAGCCATGAAAGTAAACCAGATCCTGTTAATGCTATTGAAAAGGTATTAATTGATAGTAATCATAACTTTTCTATGGTGGTTAGACTTTGGAATAGTTTGAAAGAAAATGGATTTGAAATTAGAGGAGATGCTGCTTTAGTAGAGGAATTTCCAGATTTAGTTTTAGCTCAGGACGGAGAGTGGGGTCAAGCTTATTTAAGTAAGGTAGTTGCTTTTAAAGTTGTTAATAGTCTAGATTCAGCGATCGCATGGATTAATCATTATAGTAGTGGCCATGCTGACTGTTTGGTGGCCGAATCTTATCAGGAAAGTCGTAAGTTTGCTTTGGGTGTAAATAGTGCTTGTAATTTTATTAATCAGTCTCCCAGGTTTTCACGTTATCAAAGTGAAACAAATGCTATTTTTTTAGGAATGTCTAATCAAAAATGTTCTGATCGGGGATTTATTGGTTTAGAAGAATTTACTGCTACTAAATATGTTATACAAGGGAATTAGAGATTTATTATTTCCGGTAGTATAGTTATAAATAACGAGGAAATTACTCTTACAGGAGGGAAGAAGGGAAAGAGAATGCTTTTCTACCAAATTAATAAATGTTTGCTACAAATATTATCAATCTTGGGTTTTGGGTGTGGGGTGTAGGGTGTTGTAAAATCAGCGAAAAAACAAAGAAAAAGGCTGGTTATCAAAGGGATAAAGTGGAAAAACTTGATTAATTAGTTAATACTTGAAGTTTGCTCAAACATCACATTCTTTTTTTTAATTGGTATTAGATTTAATCAGTAAGCCCTAAATAAATTGAAATCAATAGACCTCTCCGGAAAAGAGAGAGCAGGGAGCAAGGAGAAATAATTGATACTTTCTTGACGATAATTGATTTGATTTTTGATTATTGGATTGGAGATGTCTAATAAAAAAAACGGCGTTGCTGAATCAAGGTATGAAAATAAAAACTCAACAATCTAGAATACTTACTATTTAATAGTGAGCGCGATCGCTAATAAATATAAATCATACCCACGCATCAGCAACGCCAAAAAAGTTGTCATTTCCTGATTCTTAATGTGACAATATTATCGTAGGGTAAAACGATAAAACCATGCTAGTTTATGAGATGAAATTAGAAGGAGAAAAGACCCAATATCAAAGGCTCGATGAGGCCATTCGCACAGGTCGCTTTGTCCGTAATAGTGTCATCAGAGCGTGGATGGACCGTGAGATAAAAAGTCGTAATGATGCCTACAAATACTGCAAAATCTTAGCGGATAACCCCAAGTTTCCCTGGGCAAAAAAGCTTAATTCTCAAGCCAGACAGGCTCATGCAGAAAGAGCTTGGGCCGCTACAGAAAGATTCTACAAAAACTGTAAAGCTCAACTTCAAGGAAAGAAAGGATATCCTAAATTTAAAAAATACCAAGTAAGAGCATCGGTTGAGTACAAAACTTCTGGTTGGAAACTCTCAGAAGATAGACGTTATTTGAAACTAACGGATGGTTTTGAATCTGGTACTTTTAAGCTATGGGGAAGTCGCGACCTTCATTCTTATCAATTCAAGCAGATTAAACGAGTCAGAATAGTTAGAAGACACGACGGTTATTATGCTCAGTTTTTGATAGACCATACTAGGGAGGAAAAGAAGGAGTTAACAGGAAAACAATCTGATTTAGATGTTGGTTTAAATCATTTCTACACCGATTCGGAAGGTCGTAAAGTTGATAATCCTCGTTTTTTAAGGAAAGACGAACGCAAGATTAAAAAGCTACAGAAACGTTTATCTCGTACTAAAAAGGGTAGCAAAAACAGGATTAAAACTAGGAATCGGTTGGGTAGAGCACATCTCAAGGTATCACGCAGACGTAACGACTGGGTTTGTAAAGAAGCACAGCACGTCATACAGTCTAACGACTTGGTAGCGATAGAAGACCTAAAAGTGCGCAATATGATTAAAAACCATCATTTAGCCATCAATTAGCGACGCTGCTTGGTACCTCTTTAGGGAGTGGCTAGAATATTTTGGTAACATTTATGGAGTTCCGGTGATCGCAGTTGATCCTAAAAATACATCTCAAAACTGTTCAAACTGCGGCAAAAAAGTAGTAAAAACTTTAAGTACCAGAACCCACAAATGCCCTCACTGCGGCTATGAAGCAGATAGGGACGTTAGCGTAGCTCCTCCGTAGGAGGCAAATGCTGCAAAAAATATTCTTCAATCAGCCCTCAAACAGCTATCAACTACCCTGGGGCGCAGGGAAAGTAACATCTCTGGAGAGACCAGTCTCTGCTTGAATGAGGAAACTCAGACGAGTAAGCCGACTCGACGAAAGAGAAAATCTGGATAGTAATATTCAGAATCCCCGTCTCTTTAGAGCGGGGAGAACGTCAAAGGTTGTAATCCTAGAGAATGACGGCAGAAATAAATGTTTTCTTCTCCAGAAGCATTCTTGGGAATATAAAATTCTTTTCGCAAGGAAGCTAGAGGGTCTGTAGCATCCATTTGTTCGACAAATTCTTGTTCCAGTCTATATTCTATCATTGGCTAGTTGGACACCTCTAACAATTAATTTAGCTCCAATCGTCTCATCCTAGAGGTCAGTATAATCTAACTACAATTTTCATATCTATCCTTTAGAATGATTTTAGAGATTGACAAAAAGAGTTTTAGCTGTCTCGGTCTACTACAATTTTGCACAAAATTAGCTGTGTCAGTCCACTACTACCTACCACCTAATACCTAATTAAATATGAGTGTTTTTCGGATTGGAATTGCGGGGCCCGTTGGCTCAGGTAAAACAGCTTTAGTTGACGCCTTATGTAAGTCAATGCGACAGCAATATAAAATTGCAGTTGTTACCAATGATATTTATACCCAAGAAGATGCCAAGTTTTTAGTCAGAAGTCAAGCATTAGATAGTTCTAGAATAGTAGGAGTTGAAACGGGTGGTTGCCCTCATACTGCTATTCGTGAAGATGCTTCTATTAATATCATTGCTATTGAGCAACTAGAAAATAAATTTACCGATTTAGATTTAGTTTTTGTCGAAAGTGGTGGAGATAATCTCGCAGCTACTTTTAGTCCTGAGTTAGTTGATTTAACAATTTATGTAATTGATGTGGCTGCAGGTGATAAAATACCCAGAAAGGGTGGGCCTGGCATTACAAAATCTGATCTACTCGTAATTAATAAAATTGACCTAGCACCTTATGTGGGAGCAGACTTGGAAATCATGGAAAAGGATACTAAAAGAATGCGAGGCGAGCAACCTTTTGTCTTTACCAACTTGAAGACAAAATCAGGCTTAAAACAAGTGCTAGAATTTATCCAACTTTATCTGGTTTAAATTTAATCTTTTAATCTCATCTTCTTTATACTTAATCATTAAAGTCTAATGAATAATATTTGGCAAAGGTTGAAAAACTTACCTTGGCAAGAATTAGGTTTTATAAGTTTCATCACTACTTTAATAGTTGTGGTATCAGAGATATTTTTGGTATTAGGCCACACCTATCTACCTGTAGTCCGTGAACCTTTAGAGCTGCTATTTTCATCTCCTTTCTTTAGAATATTAATACCAATAGGTGTAGCAGTTGGTATGGGAGCATTAGCTGTTTATTTATTAGAATGGTGGCAGAAAAATTGGTTGCTGAATAATTCTAGTCTTTGGGCACTGGTATTATGTTTATTTATTGGATTATTATTAAAGTCTTTATTACCTGTGCCAGCTTTATTCGTTAGTGCATCTCGACCTTCATTAATATGTATAGCTATTGGAGTTTTCTGGAAAGGGCGACCTTATTGGAGACGCTAAAAAAAACTAGGGAAAAATTATATATATATAAGGTTTGCTGAAAAATTCAGTAGGGGTGGTGTAAACAACCCCTACAAATTTCAATACCTGTTAAACAATTAAGATTTATTAGTTTTAGCAATTCTCAAACATTTATAAAAACTAGCAATCAAAAATACCTCAGTAAAAAGTTTAAATATTTCCTCTACACTTCGCAGCCATTCCCTTTGCATTTCTTGAGCTTCAGTTAAAATCTCTGTTTCCTGACCTTGGGTTAAAAAATCAAGTCCAATGGAACAACAAGCTAAAATCAATGCAATTTTAAAATAGGGAAAAGAATCTCGATAGTAATAAAATTCTTGACGAAAATAGTAAATCACCAACAAACCAATAATACCGTACATTAAAATTATTACATCATCAATACTATCAGTCAAAGGAGTTTCCTGGATTTGAAATATCCAATGAATAAATTTATCAAACCTTTCATGGATTTGAAGGATTTCATCTAAACAGCAAAAAACAAAACCAAAGGCAAAAAATTGCCAAAGTAATTGTTTGTCTTTAGCAGACCGAGATGCTTTTCTTAAATTATAAATTTGCCAATTAATTCCACCAATAATTAACAGTTGAACACCAGATAACCAATTAATCAAAGACCCCTCATCAAAATATCTATAAGGTCCTTTTTCCAGTAGTATTGCTCGGATAATCACACCAGCGATCGCAACGAAATTAACAAATAGCGTTATTAAGAGAAGTTTTTTGGTAGAAAACCCTGTCATTTCAGTTATCAGTTATCAGTTATCAGTTATCAGTTATCAGTTATAGCATTACGTCTTTTGGTTAGAACAATAAATTTGCGTTTTCAGGGAACAGGGAACAGTAAAAAGTAAAGATACCCTAATTTATTTGGGTAGTGCTATATCAGTTAAGAGTATCTCCTACTCCTACTTCAGTTAGGAGGGTTGAAACACTGATACCTAAAATTTAAGTCAACCTAAATTTTCCCTACTCAAAACTTAATCTTCAAAACTTAATCTTAAATATGAAAGGTATTACTGGGCCAAAATACTTCCCACACTTCCCGCACCTCCCAGACTCCCCTCTCTACTTTTTAATACATCTCAAAATGGGTTCTATTTAGTATAACCATCTATTCATAAGTTCAGCTTATGTTGTCATTTAAAATACATATTTATATTTTTTTACATATTACTTTACAAAGGTTTACACACTTTAGTAATATGGAATTAATGAAAGGTAAGTAATTTTTCTCACTGTTATGATGGCAACTCAATTTCCATGGCTGACCACAATAGTCTTACTGCCCCTCCTGGCAGCTCTACTTATCCCGGTCATACCCGATAAAAGCGGAAAAACCATGAGGTGGTATGCTCTAGGCGTAGGTATTTTTGATTTTGCACTAATGTGCTACGCCTTCTGGAATCACTACAATGCCAGCGACTCTGGTTTTCAACTCGTAGAAAAATATGCCTGGCTCCCTCAAATAGGTCTAAGTTGGGCAGTATCAGTAGACGGTTTATCTATGCCACTGGTACTCTTAGCTGGTCTTGTAACAACACTCTCAATATTTGCGGCGTGGCAGGTAGATTACAAACCACGTCTTTTTTATTTCCTAATGCTGGCACTTTACTCTGCTCAAATAGGAGTATTCGTTGCCCAAGACCTAATGTTACTGTTCATCATGTGGGAGCTAGAATTAGTTCCTGTCTATCTACTGATATCTATTTGGGGAGGCCAAAAGCGTCGCTACGCTGCAACAAAGTTTTTACTCTATACAGCAGCAGCTTCTATATTTATTCTTGTGGCAGCTTTGGGAATGGCCCTCTACGGTGGCGGTAATATTACCTTTGATATGGTGGAACTTGGTCTGAGAGAGTACCCCATAACTCTAGAACTGCTACTTTACGCGGGACTACTGATCGCTTTTGGTGTTAAATTAGCTGTTTTCCCTCTACATACATGGCTACCTGATGCTCACGGTGAAGCTTCTGCACCTGTATCAATGATACTGGCTGGCGTTTTACTAAAAATGGGTGGATATGGATTAATTCGTATCAACTTAGAAATGCTTTCTGATGCCCACGTTTACTTTGCTCCAATTCTAGCTATTCTTGGTGTAGTAAATATTGTGTATGGTGGATTTAACTCCTTCGCCCAATCTAATATGAAGCGCCGTTTGGCCTACTCTTCTGTTGCTCACATGGGCTTTGTATTGTTAGGTATTGCATCCTTCACTGATTTGGGAGTAAGTGGGGCATTATTACAAATGATTTCCCATGGTTTAATTGCTGCAGTATTATTCTTCTTAGCAGGTGTAGCTTACGATCGCCTCCACACTCTAGCCTTAGACGAAATGGGCGGTCTCGGTCAAGTAATGCCAAAGGTATTTGCTTTATTTACAGTCAGCGCTATGGCTTCTCTAGCACTTCCTGGAATGAGCGGTTTTGCTAGCGAACTGATGGTATTTGTGGGAATTACTAGCAGTGATGTTTATAGTTCAGCTTTCCGCACTGTGACTGTGTTCTTGGCTGCAGTAGGTTTAATTTTGACTCCTATTTATCTGCTCTCCATGTTGCGTCAGATGTTCTACAGCACTGGTAAGGCACCCACTTGTCTCCTCAAAGATACTCCCTATGAAAATGACATTTTAGATGAGGCTGTTTGCTACGGTACTAACTGTGTGTTACCTGCAGATGCTGTTTATAGCGATGCTAGACCAAGAGAAGTAGCGATCGCAGCTTGTTTCCTAGCTTTAATCATCGGTATTGGTTTATATCCTAAGATGGCAACTCGGATGTATGATGTGAAGACAGTTGCGGTAAATAGTGAAGTCCGTCAGTCATACACTTTTGCAAAATCTAATCCTCAACTCTTTGCTAAAGGAGCTTTCTTCCCGAAGATGCCTGAGTCTGAAGTATTGTCAGTTTCTGGGATTTTCAAATAATCTTCCCTTTAAAATATCCCTTTAACATAAGCTAAAAAAAAATTAAGCGATCGCTCTGGCTAGTCCAAGGGTGATCGTTTTTAATATTAATAAGTAGGCTGGTAAATATATGGCATCTTTTTTTAGATCAAATTAAACGGATTTTATATTAAAATAAAAGACGATGATTCAGCAATTAACAATTAACAATTAACAATTAACAATTAACAATTAATAATTACCCCTGATTAAAATAAGGGGATTGACTAAAAGGAAAATTTGGGATTTTATCCCCTTAAAAGGGGAGGATTTTTACCTTGATTTTTGAATTAATAATTATTAACTATTAACAATCAACTCTTAATTGTTAATAATTAACTATTAATTATTAATTATTCGGTAATTTAGACATCAACATTTTCGTTGGGAAGCTACAGAAATAGAATGATAAATATAGCTGATTTTTGGGATTCTAAGATTCATCTATCATCTGTATTTGTTTATATACTAAAATGGCAACTCGGATGAATCTTACTACCATCCATAAGTCCGAATATTATTAAAATTAACTGTATCAATCCCAATTGTTCCTAGATAATTTGCTAACTTTAAGTCATCAGTTAATACCAAATATTTTCCTTTTGCTAGACTGATAATTCCACTATCAGTCAAACCAAATTTAGTAAATTTTTCTATCTGAGTTATAGTGCTACTTTCAATATACAATTCATCTAGTTCAGTTATCACTTTACCAAATATTTCTAGACACTTAGAACGTTCAGGTTCACCCAGTTGATTAATTAGACTGTTAACTTCAGTAAGGATATTAGGAGTAACAACCTTCTTAGAAAAATATGATAAAATCCTGTCTAATAAATCGTAATCTTCTGGTAAAAACTGTTCGGTGCGTTTAAATTTGGAAATTCGCTCTCTATTAAATGAACCCACAAACCACAAAAGTAGAATATTCGTATCAATTATAACTCCCTTTTGTTTATATTTAGCAAAGAGTTGACGAACATAATCTGTCATAATTCCCGAATTTTCATCGATTCTACTTTAGCTGTTTCAGCATTGACTTTAAAGATTTTAAAATCTCTCTCCTGCTTAAAAGTAAAATTTTCTTCTTCTTCTAGTGTAGTGGAAACAAATCCTAGTGTAATTAACCAAAAATTTTTATCTTCTGATAATTCTACTTCTTCTAGCCTTAAATCCTTAATTTTGTATCCCAATAAACCTGGAAGAGACTCCAAGTAATTCTTAGCAGCAAACACAGCACCACGAACATCTATTTTATTCTTTTTTGTTGGGTTTTCCATGATTTTAACTCCCTAAGATGATTATTTTTCCTAGCAGATAATCGCCACAGAATGCTGACAAACTATTCATAAACTTTTCTATTATAACATTTGGCAAAACTAATACTATAGTTGATAACTACCTCATAATTAAAGTAGGAGTAATTCAGAGCAGATTTATCAACTAAATATTAAACTACTAGCTTTTAGTTGTGTTTACTATGATTTTCATGATATTAATTTATTTAATCTTCGTCTCGCAATGACAACTCTCGATCAATTAGCCATTATAAATTAGCTCCTGCGTTATCTTTTTTTTTCTATATTTAACATCAAACCAGGTTTCAACAAAGAAACCTGGTATTTTTCATTTCCCAAATTATTTTATAGAGACAAAATTTTAAAAATCACCTAAAATCTAACACTTAATCAAAATCCGATCGCCTCTCCTAGTCACCGGATACTGTTGCAAACTCATTTCGGGAGCTGTCAAACATTCCCCGGTTGCCAAATGATACTTAAAATTGTGAAATGGGCAACTAAGAACACCCTCTATCACCTCTCCTTTATCTATCGGTTTCGCTAAATGACTACAGCTATTACGATAGGCAATGACATCATCCCCCACACGAGTCAAAATCAATTTCAACCCATCCACATCCACAGCCAAAATATCGCCCTCTGGTATCTCGTCAATATTTGCCAAAGCAACCCATCCTGTTTCCTGCTCCGCAGCAAAGGGGCTAGTCATAGGTTTAGTTGCTTTGCCACTCACTGGGGAATTGACAGAAAGCACATTTTTGATTTCTGGGCAGTGGGTTTTAATTGCCTGCTCAACTCCCTCTTTCATTGTTAACGTGGAAGCAGGACAGTTGCTACAATTTCCCACCAGTTTCACTTCCACAGTATCAGGTAGTTTAATAGCAACCAATTCCACATTCCCGTTATGGCCTTGCAAACCTGGGCGCACTTCGTCTAATGCTTGCTGAATTCTGATTTCTAAAGGTGGTGTCGGCGGTTTAATTAGCTCGTGGTATCGCAGCAGTCCATAAACCACCTCATCTTGCACCGCTTCGCGCAAAGCTGGCATCGAGTCTTGTTTGACACTGCGAATTAATCGGGTTAAAGCTTCTTTATGCAAAGTCTCAATTGCATTTTTCAACCCCTCAACCACTAACTTTTGATTCTCATCCCAATGAGCGATCGCCTCTTCAAAGTGAGTAATTTCAGATACCAGAGATTCTAGACTCACAGACTCTTGCAATGGTATTTTGGCTTGAGTCATTTTTACCCCACTATATAATTATTATTGCAACTTCAGGTCTTTCAGCAAAAATGGCATAGAAATTCCAGTTGCCAGACTAGAAATAATAATTGGTAATAATAATGTTGTTCCCACCTGTGCTAATGCTATAAGTAACAGCACGCCAATAGAAACACCTGCAAATAGTTGCCTAATAAAATAAAATGGATTTCGGAGTAGTTTACCTTTGAATAACAATTTACTGCTAAACCAACCTACTTCTAACATAATAATTTCTCCATACTATAGAATTGATACTCAGAAAAGTAATATTCTGCTGAATGCTAAACGCTAAATGCTAGTTAAGCAAATTTCAAAATTGCCAACCCAATAATCACCGCCGGAATCACACCAGCAGGCCCAAACAAACCGCCAATCATCGCAGCCAGTCTATAACCTAAATCTTTTCCTGCCAACCAGATGCCACCAATAGCGCCAGCAATAATCGAAATTCCGCTAGCAACTCCTAGCCAAAATATAGCAGTTAAAATTGTAATTTCTCCTGTAGACAAGTCACTGACAAAAATTTGGAAGCTTGACATTCCTTCCAAGTCTATCATTAGTCTATGAATGGGATTAAATAAATCGCTCACTGTACTTCTCCTAATTTTTTATTGGGGAATATATTCAGACAAACTTATTTATGTGGAATTGCATAATTGCGGAATGATTTTGTTAGAGAGCAGAAACCATAATCCTCCTGTCTGGTGTGTCCCCGTGTCAGCCGAAATCATCCCAGTATTCAGCAACGCCATTTATGTAGCACCCACAACTGCGCTACCGCTCCATCTCAAATCTTTTATGTAGTAGGAATTTTTGCATCAAGATCAAACAGTAATAATTCTGCTTCCACTGCAGACAACGCTTCTGAAACTACGGTTGCCCGTTCTACTTCACTATACTGACAAAAAATTGTCTGGGCTTCCTCATACAATTTTTTTGCCCGGAGTAAATTTTGGTAATTTCCTGCTTCTGGGTATTTCGGATTATCTGGTAAGTTATACAGTAGGTTAGCCTTATTCGAGATAGTAGCCGCATACTCCAAAGGAGTATCTTGAGCCGTGCGAACTTTCAAGGCTTCATCGTAAGCAGTTAATGCCCGCAAATTATTGTCTACCGGGTGTAAACTGGGAAGGTATTGTAAAGCATTTGCTAAATTATTGTGCAACATCGCATATTCGTTGGGATGTTCGATCAGATTAACTGCTTTTAGTGCTTCCTCAAATGACTGCACTGCCATTGCTTGTCGCATACCTTCCCTTTCCGGAGATAAGGTCATTGACAAATAAGCGATCGCGATATTATTGTGCAATATGGCATATTCTTGGGGGTGTTTATCGGCTGTAAATATTGGTAACGCCCGTTGATACGCCTGTATTGCCTGTTTCATAGTTGCCAAGTTAAAGCCAACTAATGCTTGCAATACCAAGCCTAAATTCATTTCCGCTTCTGCTACTTCTGTCAGCTCACCTTGTTCCCGTAATATTTGCAGGGCAGTTTCATAAGCTGCTTTTGCTTCTAGCAATAAATCTGCCCCTTCTCCTGGTATTGCTCTCAAAGCTGTAGCCATTCCTGCTAATGCTCTTCCTTGCAATAGCGGATAATTTTTGCTAGATAATTCTATAGCTTGTTGATATAGACAAATAGCATCATGTAGTTGTTTGCTATCTTTTGGTTTTTGTTGCAGCCCATTTGCCATCTCAATCAGCATTTGAATTTTTTCTGAAACATTTGCTGATTCAGATTCTATGGCATTTAATGCTGCTTTAACAGTAGTATCACTAATAGTTTGAATCACAGTAATTAATAATTAATATTTTCTACAAAAAGTCTAAAAATTTTTGCTATCTAGCTGTAACTTATTTTTCATTTTATCAATGTTGTTAATCACTGTCTGATTATTTATATTTTTTTTATAATTATCTAATGATTTCCAAAGTAGATAACACAGGGAAATAAAGAGAAAAAAGACTTTTTTTTTTACAACTTAAATCAAGTTGAGAGAATAAAAATTGACAGTATTTAACGAAAAGTAAAATTACTTAACAGATTCTCCCTGTTAGTTGATGATAACTGCCTATTTTATAGCAGTTTTTATAAAAGTAAACTACACAATATTAAAAAGTGAAAATTTGAGTAGGGGCGATTTCCGTTCCGGAATGCTCCTAATTACGCGAATCGCCCCTACTTCCTTTCTAATTCCTTGCCCCTAATTCTGATTATTTAACTTTCTTTTCTGTTACTTGTTTCATATTGCCTAAACTTTATGCTGTTTGAGACATTTGAGAACTACGCTCAAAAGCAATCATCTTAGCAATAGATTCAGGTAATTCATTCAAATCATCTGTATCTTCATAACCACTTAAAGGCGATACAAAAGTATAACAAGGGTCACATTCATAGGTATCATAAACCTGAAGTATCCAATAATCAGGATATCCCTCAATTCCTACCTCAAGAATATACCAACTAGTCTCCTGTCGAGAATATTTAACAGTAAACCATTCTTTTTCTGCTTCGGGAATTTCCCACTCATTACTCAGGAAATTAATTGCTAACTTTTCTGCTTCTGTTTGAGAAAACATGACATTAACTCTCTATTTATACCAAAATCAGGTTTAAGGTTTTAGGTAAAACTTAGTTGACTTTGTTGACTTTAAGGTTTTCGGTGAATAAATATTACCTACTACCTACAACTTAAATTCATCTAAAAATCCTTGGGTAAAAACCATCAATTTTAGGACTTTATCAACTCTATTTTAGTATCCATTAACTAATAAATTTACCTACCACCTACCACCTACCACCTAAAACCTACCACCTATTACTGTGCAGGTGCTTCCGCAGTTGACGGGTCAGGATAATATCCTAATTGTTTAGCTAATTCACGGGCAAGATGAAATAAAAACTTAGCTCCATCTTGATTTCCATGATGAATTTGAGCTTGACCAACTTGCATTAAAACTGAAACAAAACCAGCATCAACTAGTTCAATATTTTCATCTAAAACATCAGGCTCTTGTCCATTTGGGCACTGAACCAATTTATCAATTAATTCATAATATTGTTCTGTTCTTTGTTCATCCATAATAATTTCCTTCTATTAACTATTTACAGATAGCCAGAAAAAAATTCTAGCCTATTTTTTGCTATCTAAACTGTTGATAATTTCTCGAAAAACCTTTTCAGCCGAACGCTCAACTACAGGAGAAAGTTCTAGACCAAAATCTAAACTTTCAGCTTCTATTAAATAGACAGTGACATCTTCGGGAAAATCATCTTTAAAGATTTTCCGACCCACCGCCAAAGCATTATCCCAACGAAAATCATGCAAATTATAACTAGGTTCTGGCAGTGCTTCCAATTCCGAACTAGGAACCTTAAATATTGCCCCCGGTTCCGAACCTGTAGCACTAGCATCCAGAATAATCAATTCCTGAGTTCCCCGGGCCTGAAACATTACCTCCATTCCCGCAGTACCGCAGTCATAAACCCGCACATTGGGATAAAGATGTTCAGAAAAATATTGTTGCAGGTGTTGAGCAATAATTACTCCCACCCCATCATCACAACGGTTAAGATTACCGCAACCGATAATTGTCAACATTTATCATTTGTTAAGTGGGGTATGAGATATGCTGAAAATCTCAAAAGCTGATACAGTCTGGTTAATTTACTTCACATCCTCAACGCTACACTATTTTTATAAGCCTTTTTGTAACCTAGTAACATATATTTGAAGTCAGAATTGGTAGGGGCGTTAGCATTTGCGGTAGCATTCCGTGTAGGAAAGCTTTGCGTTAGCAAATGGCCATTCGCCTCTACTAGGTATGGCGGTTCTGCACATAATATACACATAATATACATAATATAAAAGAGCGATCGCCTTGTTCCCTGATATTTTGATACAAACCACTATCATAAAATAAAGAGACAGATAATGATTATAAGAAAAGCTTTAGATTCCGATCTAGATGATGTACTGTCCATCGAACGCGCTGCATTTGGTTCAGGGGATGGGGCTGAAATTGTGCAAACACTTCTGGGGGATGATAGTGCCAAACCTATTGTTTCCCTGCTAGCTTTCCAAGAAAATAAAGCTGTAGGACATATTCTGTTCTCTAGAGCTAGTCTTAAACCAGATGCTCCCTTATCAATTTCAATTCTCGGTCCCCTAGCAGTTTTGCCTGACTTTCAAAAACAAGGTATTGGGGGTAAATTGATTGAAAAAGGATTAGATATTTTATCAACATCTGGAGTAGATGTAGTTTTTGTTCTCGGTCATCCTACATATTATCCACGTCACGGTTTTAAACCTGCTGGTATTCTTGGGTTTGAGCCTTCCTATCCTATACCAGAAAAAAATGCAGACGCTTGGATGGTTCAAGAATTGTCTCCGGGAATTATTGGAAATTTTAGGGGAAAAGTTATCTGTGCAGATAGTTTGGATGACCCTAAATATTGGCGGGAGTAATGATGGATAATTTACAACGCTTCCCGATGTTATCAGGCAAATTATCATAGTTCCGTAGTCCAGTAGGGTGCTTTAGACGGCTAAAATCACTTGCTGTTAAAAGTGTATTAGCAATTCGTCGTAACGCACCGAAGTCAACAGCAATAATTTAACCTCTGGCTTCTAAATATCTGCCGTTCTGGAATTCGCTTCAGCGGCGATAGGTGGGGCAGCTACATTATTGGTTTTCGTATTGTGTGTGCTGGCGGGAGAACTCTGTAGCCCTTTTTCCTTTTACCCTTTATCCTCTTTTCTGTTTCGTTTCCGTCATCAGGCGGTCGATTTTTTTGAGATTTAGGGGTTGTCATTTCAGTTATCAGTACGGACTGCTATTCAAAAAAACCTACGATTTAATTTGTTCAGCAATAGGCAATTAAAGGATAGAATTACAATATAAATCAGTTATTAAATTTAATGATGAATATTAGTTTAAGCCCGGAACAAGAAAAATTTATTCAATCTCAAGAGGATGTTTGAAAAGTATGAATTTTGACTTAGATTCCCCCTAGCCCCCCATTTAACAAAAAGTGTAGCAACATCTAGCTTCCCCCTTTCCAAGGGGGACGGGAGGGGGATTGAAAAGGGGGGAAATACAGTAGAAAGTCCCCTTTATTAAGGGGGATTTAGGGGGATAAATATATATCTAAATTATTAATAATCCTCGTTTAATCGGCGTAGGGATGTTGCATACAATGTCCCTACTGTGGTCTAGCGACATGAAAACCGCTATAAGCTACATAAGTTTTTGTTGGGTTGCGCTGTCGCTTAACCCAACCTACTGTCGTGTCAAGCTTTAAATGGTGTATTAGATTTTTAAGTAAAAGCTTTGAAAAATCAGCATCCTACCATTTTT
>JASJEE010000186.1 GCA_030064835.1 Microcoleaceae cyanobacterium MO_207.B10
TTGGTGGGATGATTTTCTACTAGGGGTAATACCCATCACTTACTCTGGTTAAATATTTAGAGGTATTAGAAACAGATTATTTTTAAAGTTTCATCCATAGATTTACCAACGCCTTTTTTTTGATAGTAAAACAGTTTTATTTTTGACTAAAAATAGTCTGATAAATAGAATTAAATGTTTTTGCTTCAGGAATAATTTAATTTTTACTTGCGGCATCAAAAGCAAATTTAATAACAGTTTGGTTATTACTTTACTGTAACAGTCTTTTTTGAAATTGGTATTACAAATAAATTGGATAATTGAAAAACATAATTCAGCTATAAGTATCTAATGAAGATTTATTCTATACCCAAAAAATCTGGTCTAAAGCCTCTGCATTTTCAGGGGAAATAAGCAAAAATTTTCCTTTTAGTCAATCGCCTGATTTTAAGAAAGTATCTATAAAATAAATCTTAAGGTCTACTCAAAGCTCTTACGTTTCGGTGGGTTACGGCAAATCACAGAGATTATTAAGTTTAACTATAAAGCAGGGCTATTTCATTCTCAACTTTTCCATTTTATATATTTACGAGAATACCTGATTACCAGCTTTAGACAACGCATCTTTAGCTATCTGTAAAGCCAGTAAATTCATTGCCAAAATCTAGAATGAAATGACCCTGACTATAAAGGGTTCGCCTCACCCTCCCCACCCTACGCCAGGATTTAATATTTTATTTACAGATACCCTCTCAAAGAGAAATAATTGTTAATTCTGAATTATTAATTATGAATTATTAATTGTTTAACTACCACCGCGCCACCTAGAAATTTATTGGTAGCAAACATTTATCAAATTAGTGTAATGAATAGCATCAGTTGTTCAGATTGGTATAATAGTAAATTCAGACTTCTACCTTAATTTCCGAGTTTTAGCTTAGGTTAAAAATCAAAAAAATATGTCCTTAAATGCAAATTTAGACCCAAAAACACCTGAAGAATATGCGCATCTGGCTGAGATTTATGCTCAAGAAAAACAATGGCAGTTAGCGATTGAAAATTATCATTATGCTATTGCGCTTAAACCTAATTTTTCCTGGTATCACTATCACTTAGCACAAGCTTTATCCCAACAAATGAAATGGGATGAAGCCATCATCAGTTACCGTCGTGCAATTGACTTAAATCATAATTTTTCTTGGTCTCATTATAATTTAGGAAATGCTTTAACAAACTTGCAAAGGCGGGATGAAGCTATTGTTGCGTATAATCGTGCGATAAAAATTGATGCAAATTTTCCTTGGTCTTACTATAATTTAGCCAATGTTTTGATGGAGTTGCAAAGGTGGGATGAAGCTATTTTCAACTATCTATATATAGTTAAAGTATCGTCTGATTTACCGGGAGTTTACAGTAAACTAGGAGATGCTATAGAACAAATAT
The DNA here is from genome assembly GCA_030064835.1 of Microcoleaceae cyanobacterium MO_207.B10. Taxonomy (GTDB): domain Bacteria; phylum Cyanobacteriota; class Cyanobacteriia; order Cyanobacteriales; family Microcoleaceae; genus JASJEE01. The sequence continues at coordinate 1,423 of JASJEE010000186.1, forward strand.
ATAATTCAAATTCACAGACAATAAATAATGATCATCTTCTGACTATTCAATCACTAGAGAAATATCCTATTTACCATAAATTACGAGAATTTTTCCGAAAAAATCCTGAATTATCCTTACAGTTAGCAGATGGTTTAGATAAATCTAATAAGGTTGATGGAGCGATTATTTTTTATCATCTAGCTCTAGAGATTAATCAGAAAAATCCTGAAATTGAGTTGAAACTGAAGCAGTTATTAGATAAAAAAAATCAGTTAGAAAAAGAGATAGTTGAACTACGCAACAAAATTAAAGTTAATCCAAACCGAGGGTATTACTATAATTTAGGTGTCGCCTTAACTCGACAACAAAGATGGGGTGAAGCAGTAACAGCTTATCACCAAGCTATTGAGATTGACCCTGATTTTTGTTGGTGGTTTTATCACAATATATGGGAGGCTTTTACTAAAGAGAATAAACTAGAAACAATATGCAGTTTTTTTCAGAGTTTTCTAGAAAAAAATCCTCACTCTTTTTGGTCTTACTTAAATTTAGGGGAGGCTTTAACTCGTCTAGGAAAAGTTCAGGAAGCTGTACCTTTATATCAAAATGCTTGTCGTCAGCAAACTCAAAAAAATTACCCTGATTTTGTACAGCAGACAGACAATATAAAAGAAGTAAAAGCACCTAATTTTATGATTATTGGAGTTAATAAAGGAGGTACTACTTCTCTTTATAGTTATTTGATTCAACATCCACAGATTATTCCTCCTGTCAAAAAAGAAATGGATTTTTGGTCTTGGAAATTTAATGGGTCAATTGATTGGTATTTAGCTCATTTTCCAGCAATTCCAGAGGGGAAAATTTTTTTAACAGGGGAAGCTAGTCCTAGTTATTTCGATCATCCTAATGCTGCTGCCAGAATTGCCCAAGTTTTCCCTAAAATTAAGCTAATTATACTATTGAGAAATCCTATTGATCGAGCTGTTTCTCAATACCATCAGTGGTTAAGATTAAATTGGGAAAATAGAACTTTTGAAGAAGTGATTAAGTCAGATTTAGAAAAACTAACAATTTCTCCTAAAAGCATTAATTATTGGCGACAAGAATTAAATTATTTAGCACGAGGAGTATACGTTGAATTTTTTCAGGAATGGATGGGTTTATTTCCGAGAGAACAGTTTTTAGTTTTGAAAAGTGAAGATTTTTATGCTAACCCAGAAGCTAGTATGCAGCAAGTTTTAAAGTTTTTAGATTTGCCAGAATATCAACTTTCAGAGTACAAAAATTATAATACAGGGAACTATTCACCCATCGATAAGTCTATGCGTAAGAATTTAAAGGATTATTTCCAAGTTCATAACCACAGATTGGAAGAATATTTGGGAATGAAATTTGACTGGGACTAAAGTTGAGAAAAGGAATATTTAAGTTACTGTAGGGTAAAATTAAAGGTAAGTATTTCCTGCGGAATGCTGCACAAACAGCTATTACCCTTTAGCTCTTAGCTAAGTTTAACTGATGAGCTTTTACCAATACTTTTAATTCTTTGAAGTTGCAGTCAGGAATTAGCCTCTTAATATATACAATAGGCAATTAAAACTTCTATTAACACGCACCACTAAATTTTCAAATATAGTTGTAAAGTATAGTTGCGGACTTAAACCCTTGGATTTTTAGCTGATAGTGCAGTTCCTCTTTAAGAGGGTAGCTGACTGCTAAATGCTTACAATTAAGATATAAAATTATTTACAAAATAAAAAAGAAATATGTATTCAGCTTCTATTCCAGAAATGTCAGCTTTTAGTTTATATCAAGAAGCAGAATTTTATTTAGAATCAGGAAAATTAGATGAGGCTTATTTAGCTTGTGAAGAAGCTTTAGAAATATTACCATTATATCCTTTAGCTTGTAAAACTTTGGGCAATGTATTGCAGGCGATGGGCAAGCTAGAGGAAGCAGTAAATTGGTACACAAAAGCTATGGTACAACAGCCAAATTGGGCAGAATTATACACAAATATTGGCAGTTTATATGCTAAACAAAAAGAGTGGCGACCAGCTATAGCTTGTTATGAAACAGCTATAGAATTACAACCAGATTTAGCTGGTGCTTATCGCAATTTATCTAGAGTTTGGCAAAAAGTAGGTAAGTTAAGTTTAGCCAAAAAATATTGGTCTGATGCTCAAAAAATAGAGTTAGAAAAGAATGCTTTAGAAAAGCTTACTCAAGGTAATAGTCTGTTAAATGAAGGTAAAAATTCTGAGGCGATCGCTTGTTATCGTGATGCGATAAAATTTAACCCTAGTTTATCTGCTGCTTACTCTCAGTTAGGGGAAGTTTTGATAATTAAGGGAGAGTTAGATGGAGCTATTAGTTGTTATCAAACTTTAACTAAACTTTTACCTGAAAACTGGATAGTTCCCCATAAATTAGGAAAAATTCTCCGAGAAACAGGTAAGTTAAATGATGCAGTTGAGGCATTTCAATGTGCTGTAAAACTTAATCCTAATTTTCCTTGGTCTCATAAACATTTAGCAGATGTTCTATATGAACAGGGTAAGTTAAATCAAGCTATTATTTATTATCGTCAAGTGATTAAAATCAAAGCTAATGTTTGGGATGCTTACCAAAAATTAGGGAAAATTTTTCTCGCACAAGGCAAAATAAATCAAGCTATTAATATTTACCGGAGCGGGGTTAAACTTAATCCTAATTTTGCGATATTTCACTATAAATTGGGAGAAGCACTCAGTCAACAAAAAAAATGGCAGCCAGCAATTAAGTATTATCGTCAAGCCATAAAATTGAAAGCAGATAATTATTTATTTCATCGCAAATTGGCGGATGCTCTTCAAGAATTAGGGGAATTAGACGAGGCTATAGTTAGTTATCAAAAAGCTCTAGAAATTCTGCCTAATTCTTGTTGGTTATATGTATCATTAGGACAAGTTTATATTCAACAAAAAAAGTGGTCTGATGCTCTTGAATACTTTCAGCAGGCAGTAAAAATTAAACCAGATTACAATGGAGGTTATGAAAAAATTGCTTATATTTTTGAACAGTTAGGAGACAGGGAAGCAGCAGATAAATTTAGACATAAACACAAATTGGTAGTGGTGCATAGTAATAGACCTCTTCAGAAAAGAGAGAGCAGGAAGTAGGAAGCAGGGAGTAGGGAGAAATAATTAATTTAATTTTTTATTATTGGAGATGTCTAATAGTAAAGGAATTAGGGGAGTAGGAGAGAAATTTAAAAAATATATCCTCACCATTACCGAAAATTTCTGGGTATGCGCCTCCCATTTTAAGGGGATAAAAAAAGAAAATATTCCAAATTTCAAGGCTCCTTATTGCAGAGCTACTGATAACTGTTAAAGCAGTTCCGACCATAGGAGGCTAACTGAAATGACACCTGTAGGAGTAGCCACAAATTAGCGTTATATTCTTGAATAATTTATCAAAATTAACCAGATAAAAAAGATTAAAATATGTTTAATAATCAAAATACAGAAAAAGTAGCAACTGATTTTTATCAAATAGCCGAATCTAGTTTAGCTCAAGGCAAATTAGAACAAGCATATGCAGCTTGTTTAAAAGTATTAAAGAGCCAACCAGAATTTGCACCAGCTTGCAAAACTCTAGGAGATATTTTGCAAGCCAAAGGCGACATAGAAACAGCAAAAACTTACTACAAAAAAGCCATAAAAATATTTCAAAATTTTGCTGAGGCTCATGCTAATCTTGGTAGTATGTATGCCAAACAAAAACACTGGCAAGAAGCAATTTTTGCCTATGAAAAAGCTCTGAGTATTAAACCAAATTTAGTAGGAGTGCATCGCAACTTAGCAAAAATTTGGCAGCATCTTGGGAAAGAAGAATTAACAATAAAATGCACTTATCAAGCACTTATTCTAGAACCAGAATCAGCTACTGCAACCGAACACTTAAATATAGGAAATAAACTTTTAGAATTAGGCGAGAGTGAAGCAGCATTTAATTGTTATAGTCAGGCGGTTAAAATGAATCCTAATTTATCAACTGCATATCAAAATTTAGGAGAAATTTTAACTCAAAAGGGGGAGTTGGAGGAAGCCTTAGTAGTTTTAAACAACGCCATCAAACTAAATTCTAAACATCCCAGAGGTTACTACTTACTAGGGGAAGTATTGAAACAAAAAAAACAATATGACTTAGCAATATTTGCCTATAGTCGTGCGATAGAGTTGAAACCAGATAATCATTTATTTCACAAAAAATTAGGAGATGTTTTTCAGGAGAGAGAGGAAGTTGAACAAGCGATCGCTTGTTACCAGAAAAGTATAGAAGTTCAGCCTAATTTTTTTTGGGGTTACTACAGCTTAGGTAACATATATGCTAAACAACAAAGATGGAATGAAGCAATTTATGCTTATCGTCAAGCAACTATTATTAATCCTAATTTTTCTGATGGATTTTACAACTTAGCTAATGCTTTATCACAAAAATCTCAAAAAGAAGAAGCTATTAATGCTTACTTAGAAGCAGTCAAACTGAAACCAGATAGTCCTTTGGTTAACAATAATTTATTATGGAAATACCTACTGAAAAATCGGCTCCAGGAGGTATTAAACATATATCAGGAGGCTATTAAGAACGAGCAAAATAATTTTTTATGTCATCTCAAGCTAGGAGAAATTTTTACAGAAATAGGAAATATGCAAGTAGCAATTACCTGCTATGAAACTGCTTGTTATCATAAAACTCGGCAATCTTATCCAATGTTTGTTCAACAAAACTGGAATTCCCAAAATACTAGGAGACCTAACTTTATTATTATTGGCGCTCAAAAGAGTGGTACAACTTCTTTAGAAAATTACATTAGTCAACATCCTCAAGTAATACCAGCTATCAAGAAAGAAACTCATTTTTGGTATCGAGACTTTAACAAGGGAATTAATTGGTATCTTGCACATTTTCCTCCTATTCCCAAATCACAAAATTTTATTACTGGTGAAGCTACTCCTAATTATCTGGAATATTATAATTCTGCCAAACGAATATATGATGTATTTCCTGATGTAAAATTATTGGTAATTCTCAGAAATCCTGTAGATAGAGCAGTTTCTCAATACTATCATTGGGTGAGAATAAAAAGAGAGAAACGCTCTTTGGAAAAAGCTATAGATTCAGAGTTGGAAATGCTTTTAAAAAATCCAGACAAACCCCAGGGGGATAGCAACTATTGGCAACAAGAACCTGGAAATTATATAGGTAGAGGTATTTATGTAGAATTTATCAAGAAATGGATGGAAATATTCCCCAGAAAACAATTTATAATTTTGAAAGGAGAAGACCTTTATGAAAAACCTACTATGATTATGAAGCAAGTTTTTGATTTCTTGGGTTTACCAGAATATAAACTGCAAAATTATAGAAAGTTTAATGCTGGTTATTATCAACCAATCAATCAGTCTTGCCGTCAAAAATTGAGTGCATATTTTCAACCTCACAATCAGAGGTTAGAGGAATATCTTGGTCTTAAGTTTGATTGGTAATTGTAACATTTAAGTATTCAGCTATTAGCCATTAGCTATCAGCTTTTTAATATGTTAGTTCAATAGACTATCAAGGTAAGGGTTAAGTCATCAGGTAGCCTTCTATAACTTACCAAAAAAATATCTTCTTTTTTTTCTATAATTCAAACAAATTAAATTTGGAGTTAAGAAAAATATGTCTGATTTTGTAAATCAAAAAAATGCAGCATTGAATTTATCCAAAACAGCAGAAATATATTTATCTCAAGGTAAGTTAGATGCAGCTTATGCCACTTGTTTAAAAGCTCTAGAAATATTACCCAACTGTGGAGAAATTCATAAGACTCTAGGTAATGTTATGCAAAAAATGGGTAAGCTGGAATTAGCTAAGAACTGCTATCTAAAAGCAATTGCAGACAATCATAATTTAGCAGAATCTTATGCAAATCTAGGTAGCATAAGTGCTAGACAAAAGCAATGGGAACAAGCAATAAAATATTATGAAAAGGCTCTTAGTATTCAACCAGATTTTGCAGGTTTTTATCGAAATTTGGCTAAAATCTGGCAGTGTTTAGGAAAAGAGCAGTTAGTAATAGAATGCACATATCAAGCACTGATTTTAGAGCCAACATTAGCTACAGCAACAGAATGGTTAAATCTCGGAGATAAATCATTAGAATTAGGTAAACAAGAAGAGGCGATCGCTTGTTATAACCAGGCAATCAAATCAGATAAAAAATTATCATTAGCATACAATAAACTCGGAAATACTTTAATTCAAAAAGGGGAGTTAGATAGAGCAATAACAGTTTACAGACAAGGAATAAAAATCAGTCCAAACAATCCTACATTGCACTACAACTTAGGGGAAGCACTTACACAAAAACAAGAATATCAGCAAGCTAAAATTTCTTATAATCGCGCTATTGGATTAAATCCTAATAACCATTTGTTTTACATAAAGCTTGGAGAAGTTTTACAAAAACAAGGTCTTTTAGAGGAGGCGATCGCTTGTTTGATTGGAGCTTTGCAAGTTAAAGCTGACCAGAGGAATACCTACTTAAAAATAGCCGAACTTTTAGAAAAACAAAAGTATCTAAGTGCAGCAGTTAGATGTAAAGTGCATCAACAATTATCAAAGGATGTCTTGGAAAAGTTTTGTAAATTAACAGGGGATTGGGAAGTTACTTCTAATGCCATAAATACAATCAATCTAATCAAGATACATCCTCCTAGTCAAATAGATTTATTGCCATCTCAAAATATAGAGAAAAAACTTCATCCTAATTTTCAAACTAAGGTAGTAGAATTAGCAGAAGAACTCATCGCAATTATCCCAGAAGCACGAGTTTGGGCAGATCAATTAAATAGTGTTGTGATTACTTCAGATAATAAAGTGGTGAGAGATATATCCTCTGGTAATGGTGGGTTAATTATATCTTCGTCTAAATTACCCCCCGTTCACAAGTTAAAGGGAACAGTAGTATTTTTATCAGTTAAATTTGGAGCTGGTGGCTATTATCATTGGATGTTTGATATGGTTGCTAGGATATCTCTGTTATATCAAAGCAGTATAGATATATCAAGTATAGATAAGTTTATTGTAAATAAAATTCAGACAAGATTTCACCAAGAAACTATCAAAAAGTTAGGAATTCCCCAAAGCAAAATCATAGAAAGTTGTAATTATCCTCATATCCAAACTGATAGATTAATAGTTCCATCTATTCCAATTAAGTCTGGATTTAGAACAACAAAAATTGCTTGTGAAGCTTTGAAAAATATATTTTTATCTCAACAAATTAGTAGTTCATCATTATACCCTGAGAGAATATATATAAATCGTAGTCAGACATCAAAGCGACGAGTAGTTAATGAAGAAGAAGTTGTTAACCTCTTAGAAAAATTTGGTTTTCAATCCATTATATTAGAATCACTTTCAATAGAAGAACAAGCATTATATTTAGCTAATGCTCTAGTAGTAATAGCACCTCATGGTGCTGGATTAACTAACATTTTATTCTGTAATCCTGGGACTAAAATAGTTGAAATTTTTGCTCCTGAATATATACTCGTTTGTTATTGGGTAATTAGTAATATATGTGGTTTAGAACATTACCACTTGATAGGGGATGAATTTGAGAATAACTTATCTGATAAACCAGCACAGAAAGATATTTTTGTTAATTTACAAAAGCTATTAGAGTTAATGAAACTGGCGCAAGTTATTTAAGTCCCTTATCTCCAATGATATAATAAGACGATGAGCTGAAAAGGAATCAAAATTAACCTAATGGAAAATCCAGAAATAGCAGCATTTAAACTAAACCAACAAGCAGAAGATTATCTCAATCAAGGGCATTTTGAAAAAGCTTATGCTGCTTGCTTAAAAGCATTAGAATTAGTTCCAGATTTTGCACCTGCTAGTAATACAGTAGGGCAAATTATGGAAAACATAGATGCTCTAGATTCAGCTATTACTTGGTACGAAAAAGCTCTGGAAAAACAACCAACTTTAGCTGAAGCTTATGCTAATTTAGGTAGTATTTATGTAAAGCAAAAACAGTGGGAACAAGCTATTGCTTATTACCAAGAAGCGACTAACCTAGAACCAAATTTTCCTAGTGCTTACCGTGCTTTAACAGAAATATGGCATCAAATAGATAAGCCAGAATTAGCAGCATATTCTTGGTATAAAGCACTAAGTTTAAAACCAGAATGGGGAAGAGATTTAGATTTTTTAAAATTAGCCAAGACTCTATCAAAATATAACCAAAAAAAAGAGGCGATAGCTTGTTACCAACAAGCACTTAAATTAAATCCAAATTTATCCCAAGCACATCATAATTTAGGAGAAATTTACAGTAGTGAAGAAAATTGGGAAGCAGCTATATCCAGTTATCAGCAAGCTATTAAAATTAATCCAAAATTTTCCTGGTCTCATCACAGTTTAGGTAAAGCATTTGCCAATATTCAACAGTGGGAAAAAGCAATCTCTTCTTATAAACAAGCACTTCAACTGAACCCTGAAGCTGCTGTTACTTATCATTGTCTGGGAGATGCTTTAGTCAACCAAAAACAATTAGATGCTGCTATTACCTCTTATCAAAAAGTAATAGAATTACAACCGGAAACTTGGGTAGTTCATCATAAATTAGCCAATATTTTTCAAGAAAAAGAACAGTTAGATGCAGCCATCCTCGCCTACCATGAAGCTATTAAACTCAATCCTGATTTTCTCTGGTCTTACTACAGTTTAGGAGAAACATTAATCAAACTTCAAAGGTGGGATGAAGCGGTAGTAGTTTATCTTTATGCCTTTAAAATTAATCCAGACTTGCCAAACATTCACGAACAGTTAGGATACGCTTTGGAAACACAATCGAAATCAAATTTACAGGAAACTATTAACTACTATTCTCAGATTATTCAAAATCCCAAAAAACAGCAAAATCTTGCCATAAAACAATTATCAATTCAGCCAGAACCTCCAGAATTTTACTTACAACTGGGAAATGTATTAGCACAAAAAAATCTATTTAATCCAGCAATAATTATCTATAATATTGGTTTGCAACTACAGCCAAATCATCCAGAAATTATCAGCAAACTTGCTCAACTAGAAAACAAAAAAAATCAATTAGACCAGGAACTTGCTGATTGCCAAAATACCATTCATAAAAATCCCAAAAATTTCATATCTCACTATAAACTAGGAAACGTATTATTCAAATATCAGAAATTAAACCAAGCAGTAGCAGCTTATATAAAAGCAATTAAACTCAAACCCGAATATCCCTGGTTTTTCTTCTATTCTAACTTATTAAATTTTATTATTAAACAAGGCAAACTAGAACCAGTATTAAAATTTTTTCAAAAAATTACTAAAGAAAACCCCGAAAGTATTTGGTGTCACGTTAACCTTGGAGAAATTCTCACAGCAACAGGAAATTTAGATGCAGCTATTAAAAATTATCAAACTGCTTCCTATAACAAAACTTGTCACTCTCATCCTAATTTTGTCAAACAGTATTGGGATTTAGAAAATACTAGCAGTCCTAACTTTATTATTATTGGCGCTCAAAAAAGCGGTACAACTTCACTAGAAAATTACATCGCTCAACATCCTCAAGTAATACCAGCAATTAAAAAAGAAACCCATTTTTGGTATCGAGACTTTGACAAAGGAATTAATTGGTATCTCGCCCATTTTCCCCCTATTCCTAAATCCGAGAATTTTCTTACTGGAGAAGCAACTCCTAATTATTTAGAAAATTATCGAGCAGCGGAGCGAATATATAATGTATTTCCTGAAGTAAAATTATTAGTAATATTGAGAAATCCCATAGATAGAACCTTCTCCCAATACCATCATTGGATTAGATTAAATTGGGATGATCGCTCCTTTGAAGATGCTGTAAATTCTGAATTAGAAATACTCAGAAAAAATCCTGAAAAACCTGAAGGAGACAAAAATTATTGGCAACAACCATGCAACTATATAGGGCGAGGTATTTATATAGAATTTCTCAAAAAATGGTTAGCAGTATTTCCCAGAGAACAACTACTAATTTTAAAAGGAGAAGACCTTTATCAGAAACCGGTGGAGACTATGAAAGAAGTTTTTGAATTCTTAGGTTTGCCAGAGCATCAACTTTCTGAATATAGAAAGTTAAACTCTGGGTATTATTCACCAATAAGTGATGCCATGCGTCAGAAATTGAGTAAATATTTTCAACCTCATAATCAAAGACTAGAGGAATATTTAGGAATAAAGTTTGACTGGGAATAAAACTTAACTTGCTACAGTTTTGGGGAATAGTTAAAATTAAAGTTAGGTCAAATAAATAATCTGATAATTGTAAGTATTTAGCTATTAGCCGTCAGGTCGCCTCTTACAGAATAACTGCGTTATCAGCTAAGGTTAACTGATGAGCTTTTACTCGTACTTTTAATTCTTTGAAGTAGCAGTCAGCACTCAGCCTATTAAGGTGTATAATAGGGAATTAAAACTCCCATTAACACGCACCACTAAATATTCAAATCTAGTTTTAAATATAGTGGCGGACTTAAACTCTTGTATTTTTAGCTGATAGCTGACTGCTGAATGCTTAGTGATGATTTTTAATTAAAGGAAAAGATTATGGCAAGAAAAATTTTAAAAGGTAAAGATGAAAAGATGCTGACAAAAGGTCTAAAAAAAGATATTAAGTGGACTCCTAAAAAATTAACTATTGCTGGAATTGGTTTATTAGTTCCCTATACTGCAATTTTTGTTTATGTTGCATCTTTTGGAGTTCCTTTAGGTTTATTAATTGTGATGATAGCAGTTCCTGTGATATTTTTTGGAGGGTTTTCTCTGCTCTATTCTTTAACAAGAAATCTATAGCATTTTCAAATTAGAACCGAAAATGCCTCTGCTTTTTTTTAGGTTAGGAAAATCCAATAAATTACACTCAACAAAAACTTTAAACATCTTCTTAATTATTCTGAAATTTTGGCAGAAGCGTGAGCCACACTTGTGGCGGGCAATATGTCCAGAATCAGAATGTTTTATCGTTAATATTTGTACATCATAACTTCGGAACCTGCTGTCATAGCAAATTGATAAATTTTTGCTACAAATACTTGTTTTTTTCTAGTAGTCAATAGTTAATCATTAGTAGTCGTTCATTTCAGTTATCAGTTATCAGTTATCAGCTATCAGTTATCAGTTATCAGTTATCAGTTATCAGCTATCAGTTATCAGTTATCAGTTATCAGTTATCAGTTAATAGTTATCAGTTAATAGTTATCAGTTAATAGTTAGCCTCCTATGGTCGGAACTTTCCTCCGGAATGCTACGCAAATGTTAACAGTACCTCTGCAATAAAGAGGCTTGAAATTTGGAATATTCTCTTTTTTTATCCCCTTAAAA
>JASJEE010000187.1 GCA_030064835.1 Microcoleaceae cyanobacterium MO_207.B10
AATGATACTGCAAAAAATTGGCTTGGACTTTGACTGAAAAAAAACCATTAACTAATCATTTTAGTAATTCCCCAATCTCAAATTCGACCATCCAAAATCCAGAATCATTCGTCACTGTGCAACGCCTGATTTTTGATTATCACCAGATGTCTATTTATCTGGGAATAAAGTAATCATTAGTCAGAAAAAACAATAGACCTATCGGAAAATGAATAGACTTTTTGGAGAAGTAGGCAACAGACAACAGCCAAGAGGGAAGAAAATTTATGAAAAAAGGCAAAAAAAATGCTCTATATGTTTAATTTTCGGAGAGGTTTAATAAAAAACAAACATCTTTAGATCATAATAAAACAAAAAAACATATTCTATATAAGTAGGTAGGCAAAAAAAGTTATAAAATGCCATATACGCGCATCTGAGGAAAACTTAAATTTTATAACACAGAGCGTTTTCTATTTAATTATGCCTAGCTACTTATAATTTGTAGAATATTTTATCGGAATCCTTATAATTGTGCTTATGGGTTTAGAAAGATTTAGATTAAATTCAAATGTTTATGAAAAAATAATTTAAACAGTTTGTGGACTTGTAAGGGTATGAATTGGAACCTTGATTTTATCCAATTAATTAACATTAATAAAAAGTGGCGATCGCCTATAGCTATGAAACTTTATATTTCTTTTATCAACTATAACTAACAGTATCAAACCCTGATTTTTGGTTGAACTAGAATCTATAAAAATTACTCTTAAGGTTTTGGGAACACTGGCTCAAAAATTTTTGGATAGGTATATTGAAGCCATTCATTGCTGACTGGTGACTCCTAAAAAATAGCCTCTTTATTGTGTAGCAAACATTTATCAAATTGGTGGAAAATGTCATTTTATGTCTACGCTTTTATCTGTTTACCAACATCTTCACTCTTGGTATTACCAAAAGGTATGAAACAAGAAGTTGAACTGATTGGTTCTGAAAATTTGGCTGCTGTGGCGGAAGCAGATATATCTATTGAAGCAATACAGGAAACGGACGAGCAATTACTAGAAGCAGTTTTGACCCATGACCGAGTAGTTAGGGAAATATTTGAGCAAACTTCTCTACTTCCACTACGATTTGGTAATGCTTTTACTACGGTGGAAAATATTATTAATCACTTACAAGAATACGAGAAAAAATATTTAGTAAATTTAGCTAAATTGGCAGAGAAGGTAGAGTATACTATGAATTTTTCTCCGATTTCTAACCCAGGGAATTTTGAAGTTGGAGATGCTCGTGGTAAGGCTTATTTATTGGCTAAAAAACAGCGTTTTAAACAACAGCAAGCTTTTCAAATTGAACAACGTCAACAGTGGGAAAATATTTGTCAATCAATTCTACAAGAATACCCGGAATCACTATGCAGAAGTACCACAGAAGGGGATGTTAAGCAAGTACATTTGTTGACAGACCGTCAAGCAAAAGTTTTAATTATTGAACAACTTGTAACTTGGCAAGCTAATTGTTCTACTTGGCAAATTACTTTGAGTGAACCACTTCCTCCTTATCATTTTGTTTGATTTTTACTGCTTAAGATACTTGTCAAGATAGTCAGAATAATGTTACTCTTAAATAAGACTTTGAAATCTCTGCAAAAACAATAATCTCAATATCCCAAAATAGCTCGGTGTCTGTCTATAAAGTAAACTAAAAATAGATTTATATTGTTGATTTAACCAGTTATAGACAACTTTTAAACCGACGCTATTAGTAAATCGGGGATTGAGAATTATGGCAGTAGAAAAAATTAATTGACCTTCCAGTTTGGCCGAGGTAAAAGCTAAGTATTTGTTTACCATAGTTTGCTCTCAAGCCAATATTCTAGGAGTTTTTATGGCTCTCAAAGATTTATGGGCACAGGAGCGATCGCAGCGATTAACTGAAATTGCTGAACGTCAGCTCGAAGTTGCCCAAAAAAGACAACAGACTCAAGCAGATATTCGTGCTATTAGACAGGATCTGAATCAGGAAGCTGTTGTCCTTCATTCAATGTTACAGGAGTTTAATACTGAACTTCACGAAACAGGAGCGGAGGAAAAACGGCAGAGACAATTGGAAAATTTGGAGCGTTACAAACAAGTGCGGGCAGCTTTAGAAGAGTATGTCAAAGCACTACGTTTGTACGAGCAGCAAGCACGTCAAGAGCGACTAGAAGATATTGCTATTCGCAAACAAAAAATATTAGAGCTGAAGTTAGAAGTTTCTCAACTTCAGGAACAATTCCGTTTAGATCAAGTGTTAATGGCTCAGGAGTTAACTGAGAAATTACACCGCTTCCGTGCTGATTTGCAGAGCTATGTTTGGGGTGATAACTCTTAGACAGGTGAGCAATCTTAACATTCTCGTGACTTGAATTTTGTGGCTGTAAAAGTCATTATTTATAGATAGAAATACTCTTAGTATAATTAACTCAAAATTTTGCTGAAGTAGAAATTAATTCTATCAATAAACGAGAATTAGACAGAAAAAAAATTCACATTTTTCAGATAATACTTAAATTAAATAAAAGTAAATTAAATTTGAATTTAAGAGATTAGATGATCGTGATGTGGATAATGATGTTTTTAGGAAAGTAAAGGAATAAAAATCATGGCAGTAGAAAAAATCAACTCCTCTTCCAGTTTAGCTGAAGTAATTGACCGCATTCTAGACAAAGGTATTGTAATTGATGCTTGGGTCCGGGTGTCTTTAGTGGGAATTGAGTTATTAGCAATTGAAGCCAGAGTAGTTATTGCTTCTGTCGAGACTTACTTAAAGTATGCTGAAGCAGTTGGTTTAACTTCTCAAGCAGCGGTACCAGCAGTTGCTAGTTATGATGAGAGTGAAATGGGACAGCCTGTAGCTTCACCTAACATCTAAATTAAATCCAATTAATTAGATACATTTCAAATAGAAGCGATCGCTATACAAAATGCTGATGACACATATATAAATAGACTTAACCAAATCTATCTGATTCTAGGTATGATTAGTTTCAGTTTGTAATCTTTTTATGTGTCGAGTAAAGTACAGTTATTTTGGGCGATCGCTACTTTTTTTTGTGATTTGGAACAGCATATTCTAAATATAGGAACTAAATAGTAAATAAAAATCCCGAAAAATTTACTCCTGCTTGTTAATTATGCAGAATTTTTAAGTGGGTGTGGAAAATTATTTATACCAGTTTTATAAATGTTTGCTACAAATATCTAGGGAAATTTTTAGGAGTCAGGAGTCAGGAGTCAGGAGTCAGGAGTTGCATGGGAATTGCTTTAATACCATTTTTTAGGTCATAAATCATCTTTTTTGCCAAATGGACATATCTTGTAAAGTCTTTTTATGGTTCTTACTATTCGTAACATTCTTTTTTCAAATTGGTATTACCCATCCACGAATTTGTCTAAGCTTTGTCTGGTAAGCAATTAGGAACAATGCTAGTGTGTAATTAATTTTGGATAAGTGCTTATCAACAACTGATACAGATATTGATTAGTCTAAAATTAATTAGAGCAAATCATATTACAAACAATTTACCTAGTTTTATATATTAAGGTAATTGGATTAGATGAACTTACTTAGTCTTACTTATTCAAAAACTTTACAATAGATTTTTGCCTGTCAATCTTTTCTCAAAATGGTATAAATAAGATTCAACAAAAACAACCATGAAAAAGAAACTAAAATTATTATCCCTAACCGTTACCATTACTATTTCCTTATTAATAATAGGTGCAACCTTAGTAGTATTAGGAATTTTCGATGAAATTCTAAATTGGGATATATTTAGTTCACAAGTTGAAGCTGTTTTATCAGGAATATTTTTGGCTAGTATTTCCTTAAGTATTTTTGGCGTTGCCATGACATTAGTGCTAGGAATTCAAGAAATAGTTACTGCTATTAGCTCTCTTCAACGTAGCCGAGAAGGAGAAAATAAAACAGTAATTTCAGAAGCTCCTAAAAGTATATATTTACTTTATATGGCAGGAATAGTTGCTATATTTTCAGCAATTATTGGCATACTTTCTTTTATTAATAATCAAATTACAATTCACCGCACTAAAGTATTTAAAAGAATTGCTGCTGAACAAATGCAAAATTTGCAAAATAAATTTGTTCAACAAATTAGTCAATTAACTGCCCCACCCAAGAATAATGTACCAAAAACTCTCCATGATTTAGTTAAAAATGTTCAGAAACTATCATTTGTGAGTAGAATGACTTTATATATGCCAGATACCACAGATGATTCAGTTATTTGGAGTTATTCATCATGGGCAACTTATGATGAAAAAAATGGATTTGAACGTTTATTTGTTGCTAAAGAATATGAACAAGCAATTAAAAGCGCTTTTCAAGGAAAGCCAGAATTATTAAAAGTTATTAATGACCGTACAGGTTTTCAATGGTACTATGTTGTCAAAAATCAAAATAATCAACCCATAGCTGTTTTGCAAATAAATGGTAATCCTAATGAAAATTTTAGAGAATATAGATTAGGTATTTAATATCAATTTTCTAAGATTTTTGTACATTGGCTATTTTTGTGGCGTTGCACAGTGACGAATGATTCTGGATTTTGGATGGTCGAATTTGAGATTTGGGAATTACTAAAATGATTAGTTAATGGTTTTTTTTCAGTCAAAGTCCAAGCCAATTTTTTGCAGTATCATTCCATAATGTGCAACCTCATTTTTGTAGGTGATAGGTATTAAGTATTGACAGAAGAAGATAATTTTTTGATTTCAACTAGCTTACTCTTCAGAGTTAAATGTAATAAAGATACTATGGTTAGAAATAAAAAGAAAATTAAAATGGGAAAATATTTGATGATTTAGATGAACTATAGTAATCCTATTTTATTTGTGTATAAAAATCTTACTGCTTTTAGGGAACATAGGGGAGTTTCAATTTTTTTATCTACTTTTTGATTATCCGCAACCTATTTAGCATTGCTATAGGAGGATAGATATTTTTTGTATAGTTATTTTTGACTTTGTTCGTAAGAGCGATCGCGACTACTCTTACAGCGCTTTTAATTTCGTTAGACCACAGTAGGGACGTTTGATACAACGTCCCTACTGATTTTTGTTTATGGCGATGTGGTTCATGAATGTGAAAAGCAATCTCAGATAATCACTTAATAATTTTATACCTATTTGGCTGTAACAATATTTCATGACAATTGTATAACAATCTTTCTTTTTTAAATTTGGTATAAAAAATCAAAAAACAGATAAAAACGATCAAAATATTACCCTAATACCGAATCTAACAGATAAAAATGAAAGATTGAAAAACTTTTAAGCAAAAAAATAATAATCTACTCTAATCAGATTATTAAATAAACCTATCAATAAAAATCTCATAATTAATACCAAACTTATACTTCGACAATAATATTTCTCTTGCAAAGGTTAAATAAACCTGCTATAAGTAAAAACTAATTACATTAATTGGATAGGGTAATTAATTTAGATGCTCATTGGAAGTTCAAAACGACCAATTGCAATAGATTTATTTGCAGGTGCAGGAGGTATGACACTTGGTTTTGAACAAGCAGGATTTGATATACCTGTATCCGTAGAATTAGACCCTATTCATTGTGCTACTCATCAGTTTAATTTTCCTTTTTGGAGGATATTATGTCGAAGTGTTGCTGATATTACTGGGGATGAAATTAGACAATTATCAGATATTAAAAATAGAGAAATTGATGTAGTTTTTGGTGGTCCCCCATGTCAAGGTTTTTCAATGATGGGAAAACGTGTATTAGACGACTCACGTAATTCTCTGATGTATCATTTTGTCAGGTTAGTTTTAGAGTTACAACCCAAATATTTTGTCATGGAAAATGTTAAAGGTTTAACTGTAGGAAAACACAAAATTTTTCTTGAAGAAATTATTGATAAATTATTGAAAAGTGGTTATCAAGTTCAGCAACCTTACCAAGTGCTAAATGCTGCTGATTATGGCATACCTCAAAACAGAGAAAGATTATTTTTATTTGGATGTAAAAATGCTTTAAAACTACCAGATTATCCTCAAGCAATTACAAATCTTCCCCAGTCATATTATCCTAACAGAAAAACAGATAAAAGGTTAGGAAATTCTGTCACTGTTTTTGATGCAATAGGGGATTTACCAGAAGTAGAAAAATACCAAGAATTACTAGGAAGAGATTGGGTTAAAGCCGAATATGATGATAAAAAACCAAGTATTTATGCTAATAAATTGCGTGGTTTTGATAATTTTCCTGGTGATTATTCTTATGGACGTGAATATGATCCTAGAATTTTAACTTCTAGTTTAAGAACAAAACATACAGCAAAATCAGTAGAAAGATTTCTTGCTACATCCCCAGGAAAAGTTGAACCAGTCAGTCGCTTTTATAGACTTAATCCTGACGGTATTTGTAACACACTCAGAGCCGGAACACCAAGTAGTAGAGGTGCATATACTTCTCCTAGACCTATTCATCCATTTACACCCAGATGTATCACTGTTAGGGAAGCTGCAAGATTACATTCATATCCTGATTGGTTTAGGTTTCATGTCACAAAATGGCATGGTTTTAGACAAGTTGGTAATTCCGTTCCCCCACTATTAGCAAAAGCAGTAGCAGCAGAAATTATGCGGGCTTTGGATTTTCAACCTTTTAAAGTAGTTCAAAAAATCAAGTTAGAGAAAGTAGAAAATTTAAAGATTAATATGTCTAGAGCTGCTAATTTGTACGGTGTTGATCCCCATACTATTGCACCCAGAACTAGAAAATAAAAATCACCGAATAATTAATAATTATTAATTATTAATTCAACAACTCAGGTTTGAAGCCAACCCTTTTAAGGGAATAAATCAAAAACTTTTCTTTTAGTCAATCCCCTGATTTTAATCCTATCCTTTATAAACATCTTTCTTAACATAAAACGTAGACATTAAATAGAAGTTATGTGTAAGTCTGATGTCGGCTTTTTGCTCAGAAAAGTGTCTGATTCAATACACTATGAGTGAGGAATCTAGACAAGATTCTGACTCCCCACTCTTCCCCATCTTCCCCCTCTCCTACAAGGATTTCAGGAGTTCCTGATCAGGGATAGATTTGAATCAGGGGTAATTATTAATTGTTCATTGTTAATTGCTGAAAATTACAATTACTTATTCAAATTCTGTTTTAGTTTGTGAGATATCGCGAGTGATACCATAATTTTTACTGTTAATTTTAGATAAATTAGTTTCAATTTTTCGTGATACCTCTTTAGTGAAAATTTGCACTTTAGGCCCCGAATTTCCTAATCGAATTATCATCTTATCCACAACTGATACCTGAATAATTGGTTCATTATTTAGATAAGTACCATTAGCACCAAAATTAATAAGAGTCCAGTGAGAATCTTCTTTCCATAGCTCCAAATGATGCCGGGAAACCACTGCACTATAAATAACAACATCATTATCACTTGACCTACCTATCCGAATTAATGATAATGACTCTGATTCAAAACTCCAGTTTTGAATCGGAACTAACTGAGTAGGATGCAATAAACTAATAGTAATCACTGATAGTAATTTTAAGTTAAATTATAGTTAGACAACGACTTTTGTGTAAATTATTTGTAAGCATTTAGCTATTAGGGGTCAGCACTTCCCTGCGGGGTGCTAGGCAAAAAGCAATAAAAATTAACCTAAATAGTTAAAGTTAGCTGATGATGTCCGCTTTTACCGAAAAATTACCGAAAAATTAGGCGTTGCTGAAATGTAATGGTAAGTAGCTGAAGGTAAAATTGAAAAACTTATGTTTTACGTTGATACTTAATCTAAAAATCATTACTATTCAGCAACGCCAAAAATTAAGGTATAAAGCATCTAAATTGATGGAGAAAAAGCGGTCGTTTTGCTGTTGCACAACTTTCCTAACGGAATGCTACCGCAAACGTTAATGACTGTCGCCGACATGAAAAGCTTTTGCTATAGCATTCTGTAAAGAAAGCTTCCCGTAGGGTAGAATGGCAAAGAAGCTTCACGATATCCAATCGATTAAGAGAAGCAAAAAATCATTTTACCCAATCCTCTTTTTGATAAGAAGATATAATTATTAATTATTAATTCTTGAACCAGACTTTTAATTCTCGCACTACCTAAATCATAATTTCTCCTTCAAATGCAACAAACTAGGAACGCTAAAAACTGACAGCTGTTTCCCAGCATTCAGCAGAAAATGCTGACAATTATTTTTAGATTATTACTCATCTTTTACCGTAGTTGAGCTATTTTGCCACTGAAATTTTACCCCATCAATTTTTTCCTTCGCTTCACTAGTTACTTGTTGAAGCTTGCTATTAAACTCATCAGAATTAAACTGAATTTTATCTTTTCTTTCTAGAGATTTACTGTGAAATTCTTCTACCTTTTGTTTAGCCTGTTTTGCTACCACTTGTGCAGTTTCTTGAGCCTGTTCCTTAACAGATTTTGCTCTGGCTTGAAATCCTATAGCTAATTTTATGGCTTCACTTCGTGCTAAATTAATATGTTCCTTTGTTCTTTGTAAATCTGCTTCTAAAAACAATTGAACTTTATCTATTTTTGCCGAATTTTTTTTAGTATAAATTTGAGGATTTTCTAATGCCTCTTTTGCCACAATTACCCGTTTACTACCAGCATTAAAAACTGCTTCTGGTGGCAGCAGATAAATACTATCACAAAGACTCTTCCAGCTATTAAATTTGAACAAATAATTAACGACTGAACCAGTCTTTAAATTAATCAGGTATTCAACAATAATACCTGTTTTTTCTCCACTATCAGTCCATACTTCATTACCAATTATATTTACAATATTATCAGGTTTTTCTAAATTATCTGATTCTACGTTCCTATTGACTAAAATAGCATCAGTACCAACAGTATCAATTTGTTCCCAAACAAAATTTTTTTTCTGTCTGCTAAAAAAATCTGATTTACAAGTAAAACCTATAACTTGATGGGATTGGAGATTTAACCATAAAGATGTTACTCTACCTTGGTCTTCAACTGTTTCACGGTCAAGCACTAATCTTTTTAAAAATTGATTGTGCTTCATCACATCTGAAATTTTATTCATAATTTTACTCCGAGCAAGAGTTTTTAAATTAACTGATTTAGCTTGGTCAGTAATTTTAAGCAAATCACAAAATTTTTCCTCTTTTTAAAATCAATTATCGTCAATAAAACATCAGTCAATAAAACATAAATTATTTCTCCCTACTCTCCGACCCCGCCCTAATCCCTGTTTTTCGGACAGGTATAATGACTCTAACAATAGAGTGACCTGTAACTACAGCTTATAAATCTTTGGGAATTATCGTAGTAACGATAAGAGAAATTTCAAAGATTTCAACTATTGTCGTGTCTTCCTAATTATAGGAAGACTAAAAGCAGAGATATATAATACCTCAATCTCAAATAGAGCTAAGAAAGTTGAAATAGGAATGAAACTAAATCTCCTTTACCCAAAGAAATACGATCGCCCGTTCTTAACCGATGTCTATTTCCTCTTGTCAAAGGAATATTATTGACATAAGTACCATTAGAACTACCCATATCTTCAATATAAAAAGCATCTGCCTCTACTCGAATATCAGCATGAGTTCGAGATACTACCTCAGAATCAGGAAATCCCGAAACATCAATATCTGGTGGCACTCGATCATTAGGCTTACCTATATGAATTACAGATAAATTCACTGGCAATTCAATATTTGTATCCGTTCTGATATGCCGTAACTTTGCAGACTGTTGCTGTAACTGAGTTTTTGCTGGAGTTGGTTTGACAGGGGCAGGAGGTGGTGAACTTGTCACAGGGGAAGTAACAGTTTCACTAGCAACATGAATAGTTTGTATAGGTTCCTCACTAGGAGGAGGAACATTAGTATTACTAGGTTTATTTAGATTAGGTGTACCAGAAACTAAAGGCTCAGGTTCCACTAAAGGTTCTGGTGGGTCTAGTTCTGGTAAATTACCAGTAGACGTAACCAAATCAGGGGTTTCTAAATCAGGCACAGATGCAGGGGATACCACAGTTGGCATTACTGCTGGATCTGTTTGAGGTGAAACTTGATTTTCCTCTGTACCACCATTAGCTCTGAGATCGAAGCCACACTGACCACAAAAAGTGGCATCAGCCTGAACACTTGCCCCACAATTGGGACAATTTGTAGTTACAGGTAAAGGAGTGTAACAAGCTTCACATTGGGTTGCTCCATCAGGGTTTTGATGATTGCAATTAGGACAGACAATCATTAATCTTCTCCTTGCTATTGGTCAAACAATCTAAAGACTGTCACGACCATCACACTCATATTTGACTTTTTGATTTTAGCAACATTTGAGGCCCTTAATACTTAGTGTTAACCCCTTCGGAGACCTCAAAAGCCCACAGTTTCAACTTAATTCACTCCTCCCCAGTCTCAACCTAGCACCCAAAACTTAAAGATCAACCCCTGTCAGTAACCACCTCAATTCTCCCTGGGGTTCTATAAGTCGGCTGGGATAATTCATGTCATCACCTTTTTCTGCAAATACTTGGTCTAATGCAGCCTGTTTGTCTGGACCTGAAACGACAAAAATTACACAACGAGCTTGATTGATTAATGGCACTGTGAAAGTTAATCGGGGCTGGCCATCTTTATTTCCCACTGTAATTAGGCGATCGCGCACCTGTAAAGCATCTGTATGGGGAAATAAAGAAGCTGTATGACCATCATCTCCCATACCGAGTAAAATCAAATCAAAATCAGGAAATTTTCCCGGTGATACCTGAAAAAATTCTCGCAAATGAGCATCATGGGTAGCAGCATCGGCTTCTGGGTCAGCTGATCCAGTCGGCATCGCATGAATATTTGTTGCCGGTATGGGCACTTTATCTAGCCAAGCTTGCCGGGCCATTCTTTGATTACTATCTGAGTGGTCAGGAGACACATAACGTTCATCACCCCAAAATATATGAATTTTATCCCAAGCTAGATTTTCAGCCGCCATCGATTCATAAAATGGTTTCGGGGTACTACCACCAGCTAAAGCAATGGTACATTGGCCTCGCTGTTGAATTGCCTCGTCAATTTTGGGCAAGCAAATTTCCCTGGCTCGTTCAATCAACTGTCCCCGATTCTGTAAGATTTCTACCTGTTTGTTCATGATATTTGTGTTATTGTAGATTGTCTATATCTAGTTAAGTAATTAACCGATGCTTTATTGAGCATCAAAGTCATGTTTTGACACTCTCGCCGTTAAATCAAAGATTATAACGGGAGATTCTTGTTTCAGACTCTTAACTAGGTAACAAATCAAATAAACTGAGTTGCACCCCCGTCAGACCGTCTCCACAAGCTTTTTTTTTTTTACCGTGTGCCCCACGGCTATTAGTCCTCTATTTTTAATTACTTTTGCAGCAGCTACATCACGATTTATTTTATATCTACAACTGCTGCAATTATGACTTCTCTCAGATAGTTTATTTTTCTGTCTATGACCACATCTAGGACATTCTTGAGAAGTATAATTTTTATCAACTTTTGTATAATATTTACCTCGTTTCCAGCAAATATAAGGAAGTATTTCATTGATAAACTGACCTATTCCAGAGTCTAAAGATTGTTTCCTGACAATACCTCTAGACCAAGAACTAAAGTTAAGATCTTCTACAAAAATATTATCAGCTAAATCACAAAGTTGATGAGCTAATTTGAAATGCCAATCGCGTCTAATATTAGCTATTTTTTCATGTAGTTTAGCTATTTTATTTTGATACTTGAACCAATTATTTGACCTAATTGTTTTCTTTTTAAGTCTACGTTGCAGCAATTTAAGCTCGCGTAGTTGACTTAACAAAAACTTAGGAGACTTAATTAATTGTCCTGTTGAAGTAGCTACAAAACTTTCTATACCTGCATCTAAACCTATTGATACTTTACCTACTGGATTATCTGGCACTAATTCTGATGAAGCCAAAGTAATCATCAAATAATAACCACTAGCTTTTTTGACTATTCTAGCTTGTTTAGCTTGAAAATTATCTGGAAATGCTCTACTTTGTCTAATCTTAATCCAGCCCAATTTAGGAAGTTTAACTCTACTATTGCCTAAACAATTCTTAAGCAATGCAGGAAAAACAAAGCTTCTCAACTTTTTCTTAAATCTAGGAAAGCCTTTGCCTAAACTTTTCATCTCAGAAAATGCTCTATCCAAAGTTTTTAAAGTTTGTTGTAATACTTGAGCATTAACTGACTTTAATCTGGGGTTAGTTTTTTTAGCTATGGTTAGACTTTTTGCTTGATAATTATAACCAGGATAAAGAGTATCAGCAGGTATTATATATTCAGAAACAATTGAACAACTGTTAATCGGTGACTTTCTTGAACTTAACCAGTCTTTACGCTCTCTTAAAGCATAATTATACACAGACTTACATACATCAAGAATCTGATTAATTTCTGCCTCTTGACGCTTATTTAGTTTAACTTTGTACTGATAAGTTAAAGTAATCACTTGACGCTTTTTGTTGTTTCTGAATATACTAAAATTGTAATGCAAATTGTATATACTGTAAATGGTTAGAAAAAAGAATTTTGTGGTAAGATTAACTGATGATGAAAAAGAAAGACTAGAATATTATGCTAAAATAATGCAAGTATCAATGTCAGAGGTGATTCAAGACTATTGCAAAAGTTTACCCAAGCCACCTCAAACTAAATTAAAAGATTCGCTACCGCTCAATTAATTGCTGGTTTAAATTCATCTCA
>JASJEE010000188.1 GCA_030064835.1 Microcoleaceae cyanobacterium MO_207.B10
CTTGAACGACAAGAAAAGTATTAATACTTCGGGGAACTACTTCTTAAAATCAGAACTGAAACTCAAACAAATTTCAGACAAGGATACTTCTCAAAAATAACGATAAGTAATCCTCAAACTAATCAACAATTTTTACTTGACAATTATAGATAAGGTAAAAATGACAGAAGCAGAAAATAGTATTTTTGTTGATTTAATTAGGGAAAGCAAACGTTATGACAAGAGAGTTGAAATTTCTGTGAGAAATAAGACAAAAAAACTAGCTGAATAAGAAGAAGTTTCTCCCGATGATATTCCTGAAGAGATAAGAGAGAAACTTGATAAACAAGAAAAGTATTAATACTTCGGGGAACTACTTCTTAAAATCAGAACTGAAACTCAAACAAATTTCAGACAAGGATACTTCTCAAAAATAACGATAAGTAATCCTCAAACAAATCAACAATTCTTACTTGACAATTATAGATAAGGTAAAAATGACAAAAGAAGAAAATGTAGCAGACAAGTTTGATAAATTATTGAATACTGTCAAAAATGAATGGGAAAAAATATCACAAGCAGTACAAGAAAATGTTCTTGATACTGATACCTTTAATAGTATTGAAGAGGAAACTTTAAACTTTGATTTGCTGGAGGAAGATATTGAAAAAATCCAGACAAGAATTCAGCAAGATGGATATTCTGTTTTAGGAAGCCGTCTTATTCTTGATAACGAAAAAGACTTGATGGAAATTAAAACTTACAGTCAAAAAGGAGAAAAAAGTTTTGTCAATACTGTAACTGCTAAAGTCAAACAAGTCACAAATATTCCTGCAGATATTCTAGACGAAATTGAGAGTAAAGGTCGCGTTGAAATAAGTGTTAAATTTGATGATTGATTTTAGCTTTACTTTTATTTAATAGCAGGCGATCGCTTATTTCCTTTTTTCACCAAAAAGCGATAGCTATTTTTTTTTTGACATATTTAAAAAACAATGTTATACATTAATCTCCTAAAAAGAAGCTGATAGCTAATAGCTAAATCCTAACAGCTATCAATCAACGATAAATTGGTAGAGTAAAGTGAAAACAACTACCAGTTTGAGGACTAGAATCTACCCAAATTTTGCCATAGTGAGCCAAGATAATTCTTTGACATAGACCCAAACCAATACCATAACCTGATTGTGACTCATCTCGTTTGAGTCGGAAACAATCTTCAAAAATCCGATGGCAATTTTCCTCCGGTATACCAGGTCCACTGTCACAAATTGTCACCTGAACCTTTTGAGTCGTGCGCTCCAGAATTGAAACCTGAATATCTCCTTCCGGAGGCGTATATTTAATTGCATTATCCAGTAAATTCACCAATACCTGACGTATCTTTTCTCGGTCAGCATAAATAAATGACAAATCATTAGGAATATCAGTTCTCAAATTTAATTCCTTAGACTTAAGTCGTTGTCGAAACTGAATTATCACCTCATCGCATAATGCTCCCAAATCTAATTTTTCTGGCTGAATTTTGAGATTTGTAGCTTTACTTCTTGGTGTTTCCAGAATGTCTTTAATCATTCTGTCAATTACACGAACTTGGTAACGAGCTTGTTTAATCAGCCTATCTTTGAGAGTGGGAGTTTTTCTGGGACAGTTACCATTAGTTGTGGTTCTTTTTTCAGTTGACTCTAAAGTTTCTAAGGCCAATGAAACTGCTGTCAGAGGATTACGCAAATCGTGAGCTAAAACAGCTATAATTCTATCTTTAAAATTTAATTGCGCTTGCATTTGCTCATTTTCGCGCTTGAGACGAAAAATTTCGTCTGACATTTGCATTAATTCTGCAGCACAGTTAATAGAATTACCAGATAGCTGTTGACTCCCCGAAGGCTGTTGTGAGTTAGATTGAGATTCCTGATTCTGCCAATATTCTGCTAGGGAACGTTGCCAACGAGGCCACCAATATTCTAGTTTACCAACTAAATCTGTACCAGTCAGGGTTTGGCGAGGTTCAGGATAAATTTTCAGTAAAGCAGGAGTAGCAATCAGTTTAAAGTGTTCTGCCAAATATGGCTGCTCTCCGACATCAATAACTTGAAATTCAAAATTATAATTTGTTTTTAATTTTTTGAGGGATTTCCGAATAGCTTGGGTTTGTGCTTGTGAAGTTGGACGTTTATTGACAAACAATAAAAGCTGTAAAAATCCCTGATTATTATTGTTATTAGACTTTTCTAAAGACACCTTAACAAAATCTCTAGGTAATTGAGATAGGTTATTAATACCTTGTTTCGGAAGAGAATAATTAACCATCTAGAAAATTCCATTGAATACACCCGCCTACCTAGAGGCTTGGCCAGATTCAGCAAGTGGGGCGGGCTTTACCACTTACCATTAACAAATTATTAGTTTGATTTTTTTAATTTATGGGCCACGAAACCAAATTTGATTTTTGAGATAATTTAATATCAAGTTTATATTCTGACACTAATATTATAAATTCGCCTACTTGACTGTATTCAGCTTATCTAATAATAGCTTGACATTTATCTGTTTTTATAATATATAGCAATTTTGGTATTGCCAGTCGTTATGATCACTCAAGTGTGAGGTAATTTTCTGGTAACTGGTATACCACAAACTTAAAATCTTTAAAATTTAGGTAGGTGAAATTGATTAGCTGGCAAAAAAATGAGTCCCTCAAGCTGATGCTCGTCGCAGCGATCGCTTTTTTTGTACTATGTCTATTATTCAGCCTGCACCGCTACTACAGTTTCTACGCCTCTTACGACCAAGGAATCTTTAACCAAGTATTCTGGAACAATCTCCACGGTCGTTTTTTTCAAAGTTCTTTATCTTCAGCCTTATCAACTAATGTTGTCCATCAAGGGCAAATATCCGAAGTATATTACCACCGCCTCGGCCAACATTTTACTCCTGCTCTGTTACTGTGGCTGCCAATATATGCCCTATTTCCCTCTCCTGTTACCTTAACGGTTCTACAAGTCACATTAGTCACTGCTGCTGGCTTAGTCCTCTACATTCTAGCCAGACAATATCTCAAACCACCAATATCAGCCATGATCGCCGTTAGTTTCTACTGCGCTAACGCTGTGATTGGCCCCACTTTAGCCAATTTCCACGATATTTGCCAAATACCCCTATTTATATTTAGCCTACTACTGGCAATGGAAAAACGCTGGTGGACTTTATTCTGGATTCTTGCAGTCTTAATTTTAGGAGTTCGCGAAGATGCCGGAGTCGGATTATTTGGAGTCGGATTTTATCTAATCCTCAGTAAACGTTATCCCAAAATCGGTTTAGCTGTCTGTACCCTCAGTTTTGCCTATATGGTGGCTCTGACAAATCTGATTATGCCTATGTTTTCCGAAGATATTTCCCAGAGATTTATGATGGAAAGATTCGGTCAATATGCAGATGGAGAAGAAGCTTCCACTTTAGAAATTATTTGGGGTATGGTTCGTAATCCTTGGCGGTTAATCGCGGAAATTTTTACACCATTCTTTGGCACTCTCAAATATCTATTAGGTCAATGGTTGCCTTTAGCATTTGTGCCTGCAGTTGCTCCTGCTTCTTGGATGGTGGCAGGATTTCCTTTACTGAAGTTACTTTCTGCTAAGGGTTTGTCTGTGCTGTCAATCACGATTCGTTATGCGATGACAGTAGTACCTGGATTATTTTACGGCACTATATTATGGTGGGCAAAAAGAGAATCGGAAGCTGAAAACACAACTGTGCTATCACCAAAATTTCGCCGTTTTTGGGTAGTTTGTATTTGCTTGTCGCTGTTTTTTACATTCACTTCTAATCCTAATCGTACTTTCTATTTTTTAGTGCCAGATTCGGTGCAACCTTGGGTTTATGTACCTGCACATCAGCAGTGGCAGCACGTTGCTCAAATGCGACCATTGTTAGGAAAAATTCCTGATGATGCTAGTGTGGCGGCGACTACTTATATAATTCCACACTTATCTAGTCGTCGGGCAATTTTGCGGTTTCCGAGAATGCAATTTCGTAATGATGCTAGGGAAGTTGAAAAAGTAGAATACATAATTGTTGACTTGTGGCGGTTGAATCGTTATCGGGTGGCTTTTAAGAGCGATCGCCAACGATTGGAAACTATTGTACCTCGGATTGAACAACTGTATGGTGAGGGTGAATATGCTATTACTGATTTTCGTGATGGAGTGATTTTGATGCAGAGAGGAGTTGTTTCTAATTCGGATGCTATAACTGCATGGGTTGATTTTCGTCGTGAAATTGGGGAATTGACTAAGTAATACCAAATTCAATCAAGATTGTTACAGTAAAATGATGATATTACAGCAAATTCCAAGTATATCAAGTAGAAATTTTAATCAGGAAATATTTTTAGTGGGGGCATCTTGGCGACTATGAGCATACTTCACCAAGATGAAATTTGCTGTAGTTTACAAATCAGCTCTGAGCATAAAACTTTTAGGCGTTGCTGATTTGGGGTATGATTATGGAAAAGAGCGATCGCTAAACTATTAAATAGTAAGTATTCTAGATTGTTGAGTTTTTATTTTCATACCTTGATTCAGCAACGCCAACTTTTACAATATTTAATTGAATTCAGTATACAGCGGTTTTCAAATTGATGAACCACATCCCCATAAACAAAACCCTGTAGAGACGTTGCATACAACATCCCTACTGTGGTCTACTCAAATGAAAACCTCTGTAAGTAATTACTCATATTTTGTTAAAATTTATATCATAAAATATTTTTTATTCGATGAAAGGTATTTACTTATTCTTGTCATAGCTTATATTTTTATTATGCCAATAGTTACAACGTTCAAGTTCATTACTATGAATTTAATAGTTGAAGACAGGATATTGTGGTTTGTGTAGGCTGAATAATCAAACAAACACTGCCATTTTAAGTAGAGAGTGAATTTTTTAGTTATGACTTTCTTTTCTATTATTTGATTAACCTAATCACGATTATACATTATTAATAATGCCATTCATCCATTGATAATTATAGAGATTTATCTCTTGTCAGGCAAAATTTTAAGACTAGTTGGAAATCAATAGTCAGTTTTATAAAATAGTTTTTGTTTAGTATCAAGATTCATCTTTAATTTTCCAACTTGATTATACAACCGAGCAAATCCCAAAAATCAGTATTATTTTTAACATACTGCTTCTCATAGACCTACATCTAAAATTGATTTAATGACTGGAAGAAGATTTATATAATAGATTATAATTACTTTCAGTCATAGCTTTAATAATTATTAACCAGCTTTTCTTGATCAACTTTAAACTTCAAGAGTTAACCAAAAAGAGCTGAATATCAATGACCTCAAATTTATTCAGAGAAACAAGGAAAAGAATTCAGAGGTGCAAGAGTGCATTTTGCTAAAAAAACATTCACTAGAAATCTGCTGGATTGATTTATGAGATTTTAGACTTACTGATTCAGTTAATTGAGTTTTAAGTACATTATCCTTGTGTATATTATCAATATATTAATTAATTTAAATTTAATTAATATATTGATAATATTTATAATATTACGATATTTATTTATAGGTTTTGTTTCTGATTTTTGTCTATTGTGAGTTAATGTAAACTAATGATATATTAAGGGAATTGAAGCCTTATCAGCCTGGGAAATGATCTTCTTATGTCCAACTATTTCAATGACATAATAAACTGTATCTTTAATTAATTTAGGTGTATTGACAAAAATCTAAAAATATTATAATAATAAAGAATAACTTATGTAGGATTATTAAGGAAAGTTTTTGGTATAGTAATTAACCGGAATTCACTCCACTTGTGAAGAATAGTGAGGTGGGGTATATTTATATATTTCTAATGAAAAAAATACTTAAATTTTAAAAATAGTCTGTGAAGTAAAATTACCAAAGATTGAGAATTGTAAAAAATAGGGAGTCGAGACTAATGAAAATAATGGTATTAAGCTGGGAGTTCCCACCAAGAATAATCGGCGGAATTGCACGTCATGTTGCAGAATTATATCCAGAATTGGTGAAATTAGGACATGAAGTGCATTTAATTACAGTCAAATCTGGCGAAGCACCAATGTATGAAATTGTCGAGGGAATAGAAGTACATAGAGTGCCAGTTGGACCTAGCCAAAACTTCTTTCATTGGGTAGCTAATATGAATGAAGCTATGGGCCGTCATGGTGGTAAAATAATGAAAGAAGAGAAAGGATTTGATATTATTCATGCCCATGATTGGCTAGTGGCAGATGCAGCGATCGCGCTTAAACATATCTTCAAATTACCACTAATCGCTACGATTCATGCCACAGAAAATGGTCGTCATAATGGCATTCATAATCATAGCCAACAATACATTAATGAAAAAGAAAAAGAGCTAGTTTATAATGCTTGGCGAGTAATTGTTTGCTCTAATTATATGCGAGGAGAAGTAGCAAGAACTTTAGACAGTCCTTGGGATAAAATAGATGTAATTTACAATGGTATTCGTCCTGAAAAAAAACCAAGTCGAAATGAATTTGATTCTCTAACTTTTCGTAGACATTTTGCTAAGGATGAAGAAAAAATTGTCTACTATTTAGGGAGAATGACTCCAGAAAAAGGTCTATCGGTGTTGATTCATGCAGCACCGAGAATTATTGAAGAGATGGAAAATCGGGTAAAATTTATTATGATTGGTGGGGGAAAAACCGATCATTGGAAACAAGAGGTTTGGAATTTAGGAATTTCTGAAAGATTCTGTTTTACAGGGTTTATGTCTGAGGAAAATTTAGATAAATTTCAAGCGATCGCAGATTGTGCAGTATTTCCGAGTCTTTATGAACCTTTTGGTATTGTTGCTCTTGAAAGTTTTGCGGCACAGGTACCAGTGGTGGTATCAGATACTTGTGGTTTGCCAGAAGTGGTAGAACATGGTAGAACAGGTATTGTGACTAAAGTCGGTAATCCTAACTCTCTGTCATTGGGCATTATTGAAGCATTGAGAGATCGTAACTATATGCAAAAATTGGTTAGTAATGCTTATCAGGAATTAGAATATAAGTTTTGTTGGGCTAGGATAGGAAAAGAAACTGACAAGGTTTACGAGAGAGTAACTGCAGAACGATTACAAGTAGTTTGGTAAGGGAGTCGGGAATCATATCGGGACTAACTCTAAAGAAGTAGTAGCGTATGTAAATAGACCAGTTTTCAACTTTATGAAGTACATATATTTATAGTAGGGACGTTGCATGGAACGTCCCTACGGGAGGGTGAGAGTAGGCGAGATATATTCATCTTGTTAGCTGTACCACATTAACCTGCAATCTGCTGTAAAAGTCAATGGTGGGTAAAAACTCTCAGGGAAGGGCGAATATGAATCGCCGTTGTCTTGATCGGAAAGTTCTGAATTTTTTCAAGCTTACTCAAAAAGTAAAGATAAAAATTCTACTACAAAACTAATCACTTTTAATTGTTGACTTTTGACTTTTGACTTAGACTACTTACTTGGCGTAAAGATTTAATTGTAGCGATCGCGTGTTCTGCCACTATATCTATTTCAGTAGCAGTATTAAACCGCCCAATACCAAAACGCACGGAAGCATAAGCTAATTTTTCTGAACGCCCCAAGCTTGCTAAAACATGGGAAGGCGCAATTTTTGCCGAAGTACAAGCGGAACCAGAAGAAACCGCCACCACTTGTTGTAAACCCAACAATAATGCTTGTCCATCTACACCTTCAACGCTGACATTCAAATTTCCTGGCAAACGTTGAGTTGGATGTCCGTTGAGAAAAATATCTCCTACTGTTTGCAGTTTTTGCCATAACCGTTCTCGCAGACTGGTTAACCGTTTTGCTTCTGACTCTATTTCTGCCAATGCTACTTCTACAGCTTTAGCAAAACCAACTATTTGAGGGGTATACAAAGTACCAGAACGCATTCCTCGTTCGTGCCCACCTCCATGTATTTGAGCTGCTAATTTGACTCTAGGATCGCGACGACGTACATAGAGAGCGCCAATACCTTTAGGACCGTAAATTTTGTGGGCAGTTAATGATAGTAAATCAATATTCATTTCCTTTACATCTAGAGGAATTTTACCAATAGCTTGTGCAGCATCAGTATGAAAAATAATTGAATTTTCTTTGCATATTTCCCCGATTTTTGCTAAGGGTTGTAAGACACCAATTTCATTATTTGCTGCCATAACAGAAACCAAAATCGTATCAGAACGTAAGGCTGTTTCTAGAGCAGTTAAATCAATAATTCCATCTGTATTTACAGGTAAATAAGTAACTTCAAATCCCAAGTTTTGTAAATATCCGCAGGGGTCAAGAACAGCATTATGTTCGGTGGCAATGGTAATAATCTGTTTACCTTTATTGAAGTAAGCTTCGGCGACTCCTTTGATAGCTAAATTATTTGCTTCTGTTGCTCCACTGGTAAAGATAATTTCTTCAGGGGTAGCGTTAATAGCTGAAGCTAAAATTTCCCTAGCTTTTTTAACTGCTGCTTCTGCTTCCCAACCATATTGATGAGTAATACTGGCAGGGTTGCCAAAATATTCGGTAAAGTAGGGCAACATTGTTTTTAATACTCGTTGATCAATAGGAGTAGTGGCGTTGCAGTCAAGATATATAGGACGTTGTAACATGATAATTAATTAATAGTAATTTGACCTGATTTTTTGTTAATAAAAATCTGCTCAAGCAAGTAGGAAAGGATATGGTTGATTAATGTATTCTAATCTAATATTTGAGTTTTTTCTATTTTTCCCTGACTACTGACTACTAATACGATTCTGAATTTTGACCGACAGCGCTTTTCAAATTGATGAACTTATATAGCTATAAACAAAAACCTGTAGGGACTTTCCATAGAACATCTCTACTGTTGTCTGAATAACTGATAACTGAATTCCCCTTATCTTTGACAAACTAAAATTGCCTAATAATAAGGATGATTAAATGTTTTCCCTCCCCTATAGAAACCATTCGGGGTCTATTGAAAAATAGACGGTGTGATGGGGAGATAGGGTGATGGGGCGATGGGGTGTATGAGAATATTGTTCCATTTTTTTGTTGTATTTCCTATATCTACAGACGACTCTTGCCTCACAAATTTACTTGCAGGTAAAGATAAAGTTAGGGCTTCTATAAATTCTTTGGCTTTTGCTAATAAATCATAAACTTTCTGACATTTATTAGTTATTTCCTGGTTTTCCTCATATTCTATGACAGGGGAATAATACGATTTATCAAAAAGAATGCTATATCTAATTGGGTGGGGAAGTGTAGGGGGTGTAGGGAGAAGTAAAAGTAGGAAAAATCAATACTCATCGATTAATAATTGCCAAAAAAAGACTTTAAACTTTGGTAAATATTTAACTTTTGAAGTCTAGCTGAAGTCTAGCATTACTTTTGGTAATTGGTATAATATTTCCGCACTGTATTATTTCCTTGAAATTATTCAAATACTAATACTAATACTAATTTAAAAAAAGCTGGCGCTTGCCCTCGCGAAGGTGGGGGAATGTTACAAATAAATTGGATAATTTCAAAACAGAATTTCAGATATAAATATCTGATTAAGATTTATTCTCTACCTACCACCTAAAACCTAGAAATTCATTTGTAGCAAACATTTATCAAATTGGTATAAGACCGCTTCTGGATTTTGCAAATTACCCTCCGCTTTTTTTATGCGGTGATTAAATTTTTATTTGTCTTAATAAAAGAATTTAGCTTGAGTTTTTTGACTTAATTACCTGGCAATAACATTATAGGAGTTAATGTTATTGCCAGGGGGGTAGAAAAGATTGAAACTTTACTTCAATTTTCCCTGATTCCTTAATTCAACCAAGGGCGAGTAATTTGCTCTAATTGATTAAATTCTTCCTCAGTCATTTCCCAATTAATAGCCCCCATATTTTGTCGAACTTGTTCAGCATTTTTACAACCAGCTATCGGAATAACACTATCTTGAAAAACTAACCAATTCAGAGCTACCTGTGCCGGAGTTTTGTCATATTTTTCGCCAATTTGTTTTAACAAAGACATCACAGGTGCAATTTTTTCTAAACCCTTTTTCTGGAAACGGGAGTCAAACTTACGAGCGCCCATAGGTTGTTTTTCGACAGTATATTTGCCAGTTAATAATCCTTGAGCTAAAGGACTGTAAGCTAAAATTGTAATTCCTAATTCTCTAGCTTTTTGCAAAATTCCTTTAGATTCTATTTGACGAGAAAGTAAAGAATATCTAACTTGATTTGTTGCTAAAATTACTCCCCGTTTTTCTAGAACTTCAGAAGCTTGACGCATCTCTTCCGCAGAATAATTACTAACACCAACCGCTTCAATTCTGCCCTGCTTAACTTCATCTGCTAAAGCATTTAATAAAGTTTCCTGACTCATAAAAAATGTAAAAGGCCAATGTACTTGATAAAGAGTAACTTTTGGCACCATTAATCGTTTCAGACTAGCAGTTACAGCATCAGCAACTGACTCTGGAAAAAATCGCCAAGGTAGAGGACCATATTTAGTAGCAATTTGCACAGGTTGTTCAGTTTCTTGCATAAATTTTCCGAGCAATTCTTCTGATAAACCATTGCCATAAACTTCAGCAGTATCAAAGAAATTTACTCCCATTTCTAGGGCAGTTTTAAAAGCAGATTTAACTTCATTTGCACCATAGTTACTGCCATAATTCCAAAATAATGTATCTCCCCAAGCCCAAGTGCCAATACAAATGGGATTAACTTTTATTCCTGTTTTACCTAAAGTAGTTGTTGCCATGTTGAAAATTTCCTAATTAATGTATAATGTCTGGAACTAGACAAAAAATTGTCAGTTTAGTAGGGTGCGTTAATGACAATGTAACGCACCACTTCTCTCAGATATTTCGGTGCGTTACGCTTTCCTGCGGAATGCTTCGCAAACGCTAACACACCCTACTATATTTCCACTAAATATCTAAATAGATATTAATTAACTACTATTAATATAACCATGACAATAGAAGATTTGCAAATAGAAAAACCAGATGATATTGGTAATCAAAAACTTCCACCTAAACTTAATTTATTTACTATATTTAGATTAGGTTTTTATCAGATGGGGTTAGGAATAATGTCGGTTTTAACTCTCGGAGTTTTAAACCGAGTGATGATTACTGAATTAGTAATACCTGCCACGATTGTAGCAATAACTTTGTCATTATATCAATTTATGGCACCAGCAAGAGTTTGGTTTGGTCAAATGTCTGATGCTAAACCTTTATTTGGTCAACATCGTACTGGTTATATGTGGATAGGAGCAGTTTTGTTTACTTTAACTGCTTTTTTTGCGGTGCAAGTTATGTGGCAGGTTGGTGATAGTTTAGCAACGAATGGTTGGACTAATCCTACTTATTTTTGGATTGGTATGTTAGGTTTAATGTTTATAATTTATGGTTTGGCTTTAAGTGCCAGTGGAACACCTTTTGCTGCTTTATTAGTAGATATTTCTGATGAGGATAATCGCTCTAAAGTTGTGGGTATAGTTTGGTCAATGTTGATGGTAGGAATTATTATTGGAGCGATTACCAGTAGTATTTTACTTGGAGACAGTTGTGATGAGGGCGGAGTACCATTGGAAACTGTCAAAGCATCTGTTAATAGTTTGTTTATTACAGTACCAGCAATTGTGTTAATTTTTGCTTTTGTTGCTACTGTGGGAGTTGAACAAAAATACTCTCGTTATCGTAGTCGTTCAACTATTGCTAACCGGGAAGATAAAATTACTCTAGGAACAACTTTAAAGATTTTAACGGCTAATCGACAAACTGGTTTATTTTTTACATTTGTATTTGTTCTAATTATTAGTTTATTTATGCAGGATGCAGTTTTAGAACCTTATGGTGGCGAAATATTTTCTATGCCAATTTGTAAAACTACTATTTTGAATGCTTATTCGGGAATGGGAACTTTAATTGGATTAGGTACAACAGGATTTTTAGTAGTACCAAGGTTGGGCAAGAAAAATTCTTTAAAAGTTGGATGTGTCGCAACAACAATTAGTTTTATTTTAATAGTTATGTCTGGGTTTACTGGGGAAGTTTCTTTATTTAAAGGTGCTTTATTTTTGTATGGTTTAGCTGCTGGTTTAACTACTACTGCTTCTCTCAGTTTAATGTTAGATTTAACTGTGGCAGAAACAGCGGGAACTTTTATCGGTGCTTGGGGATTAGCACAAGCAATGGCAAGAGGTTTATCTACAGTTATTGGTGGTGCTGCTTTGGATTTTGGTCGGCTTTTATTTGATGTACCAATGTTTGCTTATGGATTGGTTTTTGTCTTAGCAGGAGTAGGAATGATACTGTCAATTTTTCTGCTAAATAGAGTTAATGTTCGAGAATTTCAAGATAATGCAAGTACAGCGATCGCTACTATTTTAGAAGGAGAATTAGATTAAAAAAAAGCTCAGAACTAGGTGGGGAAAGATTAACTATTAGACAGAGATGTTCCGGTAGGAACTTTAATTAATTATCTGATTCCAAACCCAATTACTTTTCCCCACCCCTACAGCTACTATCAAAAATCTACTTACTTCTCAACAGAGAAATATTGCTCTCCACTGTCTTCTTAAATAGAGTTAATGTCTGAGAATTTCAAGATAATGCAAGTACAGCGATCGCTACTATTTTAGAAGGAGAATTAGATTAAAAAAAAGCTCAGAACTAGGTGGGGAAAGATTAACTATTAGACAGAGATGTTCCGGTAG
>JASJEE010000180.1 GCA_030064835.1 Microcoleaceae cyanobacterium MO_207.B10
GATTGAAATCAGGTAGATAGAGAAGTATTCAGTACATATATTCCTAGATTTAATAGCGACAAATATTTGTCTTGATTTCTTCGGACCTATTCCCTATTCCCTATTCCCTGTTCCCTATCTCCTTTTTATATTTCCTTTACAAACAATCTCTTATAGTTAGATATTGGTTTGATAAATTTTCAAACTATTGAATTAGAACTTAGTACGGTTCTAATTCATCACAATAACCAGACCAATCATTTTGTAGTTGATTCATGTTTTTGTTCCTAGTAGTTGTTTGATTTTGACAACTATTTTCTGCTTCTAAATATTTGAATAAATATCTGCGATCGCAGTCGTTTTTAGATCGTTCTATTTTCCATGAAGCTAGTTTTTTTGAACCTGTCATTTTTCTATTTCCTCTTAAAGACTATTTGGTAAAAAATAGTTATTCTTAAATTTTGATTTGTGTCTGAAGTGATACCTAACTGCTGCGCTGAAAATTTATAGTAGGGAACAGGGAACAGTTAGAAAAATATTTCTGCTTTCATCTGATTTACAGCAGATTTCGGGCAAATGAGGTATAAGGTAAATGGTGAAAATATTCCAGTGCGAGCATCTTGCTGGTTCCGGGGTGTACCTCATAACGCGCGGAAACTACTGTATAATCAGTTTCTGTCCTAACTAATTCTCTCTGAGCTACATTTATTGATACCATAAAAAATAATAAAAATTTTCAATAAGTAGGCAAAAAAAATTCAATTGTCTGTTTCGCCCCCATCTCAGCGTCCTCACTCCTTTTGGCGTTGGTGGTTTTGGCTATGATTGTTCAAAGTGTAGAAACCGAGTTTGTATTAAATGCCTCTACTAATATCTATTCTTAACAAATCGGGTTTCTGATAAAATCGCTTGATTCACCAACGCCAAATTTTTCTTCCCAAATTACCTGCAGGGAGATTACCCAAAAACTACCTACTATAGAAGCCCTAAGTGTATCTCCGCAAAGGTGAGAGTTTTTGTCAAAGGAGTCAGGAGTCAACCCACCCCTAACCCCTCCCAGGAGGACTGTTTCATTCTCGATAGACAGGTCAACACGGAGACACGGAGACACGGGGATGGAAGCTTTGAATTTATGATTAAAAGTTGACTTTTCACCATTTTAGTCAGAGCAAAAGGGACGCTGATTAGCTCAACAATCGGCAAATAGGTAGTAAATTTGCGGATTTTCCTGTCCCCTAATCTCCCATTCTCCCGCCCATCCTTAACTTGCGATACTTTGAAACAGCCCTGCTCCCAGGAGGGGAAGTCAGGAGATTGAGAAATAAAATTAGGGGAAAAAAGTAGAATAGCCAGCCTCCATCTCCCCATCCCCCATCTCCCTAAACTCCCCACACTCGGTTCTATCAGCCTTCCAGAGTATAGTTTGAGAGTTGGCATCTCAACCAAACTTAAAAATTCCAACTCTCAAACACTTATCAAATTAAGATTATTCTGCTACACCATTCAAAGCATTTTCCACACGCTTAAAGTCAAAACCCATAGCTCGCAAAGCGTGCCAGAGATGACCTTGTAAGAAGAAGAATCCTAAGAAGAAATGAGCATTTGCCAACCAACAACGAGCAGTATGAGCGCCTAAAGGCAACTCAATAGTGTCCGCAAAATAAGGAGTAATCCCCAACTTAATATCCAAAACTGGACCATAAAACTCTACAGGATAAGCCAAAGTATTAACAGCACAGAAATAAGCCGCCACAAATCCTGCTAAAGCTATTCCACCTAGAGAATAAGAAAGAATTGCTTCACCAGAGAATATTAAGACCCGTTTTGCCCAAGGAAGAGGTTCCTTAATAATGTGCCAAATGCCACCTAAAACTAGCAGAAATCCCACATAAATGTGACCTCCAACTAAGTCTTCTAAACTATTAACAGTGGCAAAATGAGTTTGATATCCATATATTACTAAGGGATCGAGAGTGGGAGTTGTTACTAAACGAACTGTTTCAGTTGTCGCATCATAAAGCCCACCAAAATACATAGCTTTGGCTACTAATAATAAAGCACCAAATCCTAAGAAAAGTAGGTGATGACCCAAGATAATACCTAGCTTTTTAGGGTCATCCCATTCAAAGTGAAAATTCTTCGCTCCACCTGTTGCATCCTTTAAATTTTCTGGAGCTTTAAAGGTATGAAAAAGCGCTCCTGCACCTAATACTGCTGATGAAATTAGATGTACAACACCAATTACAAAATAGGGATAAGTATCTACAACTGCTCCACCTTTTCCGATACCTAAACCTAAAGTTGCTAGGTGAGGGAGTAAGATTAAACCCTGTTCTCCCATGGGTAAATCGGGGGAATATCGAGATATTTCAAACAGAGTAAATGCTCCTGCCCAAAAAGTAATTAGAGCTGCTTGACCTGCATGAGCAGATATGAATAAACCAGATAGTTTAGAGAAGCGAGCATTTCCAGCCCACCAATCGTATTTAACTTCTGGACTACCATAAGTTTGCATGAAGTTTTGCCTCTTTGAATTATGGTCAATAGTTTTTATAAACAGTAAATACTAATTTTTATACAACAATTAGTAACTGTTTATATTCAACATAATTATTGAATGGCATCAGAAAAACTGTATGGTTTATTACTTTTTTCAGAAAACTTTTAGGAAAGTAATTAATAAATTTTTAATCTGATAATAGCCAATACAATTTACAATTGCTAAGACCTCAGCAATCGGAATTAAGAAGAGATTTATGCCTATGACTTACCACTAATTTATAGTGATTAAATCCCTAAAAAAATAGCTATATAGCAGTAAGAATTTAGCGAAAATCATCTATTTTTAATCACTGAAAATTAGATGACAATTTAATTAAAAAATATCGCTACTATGAGCAATATTTTCTAAACAAAAGTCAACATCTATGGCAGTTTTTGAGATAAAACTAGCTCCACATAGATTCTAATTTTCTGTAATTTTTAATCGTGAGCTGATTCTATAATGCGATCGCTAATCGCTCTCAGCATCGACTTAATCCTCAGTCCTATTCTGTATTTGGGAAATGAGTGGAAAATTTTTCTTTGGTCGTTAATTGTGGTATCATGCTCTTAATCAAAATACATAGCTTTGGCCACTAATTTCTAGTGGTCATTTTTTTGTCTTCTGGTTTAAAAGTCCATTATTAGTCCAAAAATCAATCTTTTTTGATATTGGGCCTTTTAAACCAGAAGTATGTTACATACTTATTGCAACTAATATTCAATAAATCTCTGATTTTGTCAAGAGTATTTTGAGATATTTTATCATTAATTTTGCAACAACATGATTAAAGGTTAAGAAATAGCTAAGATTATAGT
The DNA here is from genome assembly GCA_030064835.1 of Microcoleaceae cyanobacterium MO_207.B10. Taxonomy (GTDB): domain Bacteria; phylum Cyanobacteriota; class Cyanobacteriia; order Cyanobacteriales; family Microcoleaceae; genus JASJEE01. The sequence goes on from JASJEE010000180.1 coordinate 3,340, forward strand.
AATAAAAAGTTTTTCATGTTGGTTATTAAAATTATTAATGCAAATAAATTATTTGAAATAACATCTCAAGAAATATATTGACAAACTTTATCATTAGTTTTAGAATACAAATTACATTGCTTATGGTGTTCTTCTCTCTGGTAGGACAACGTATATTAAATTAGTAGAGTCCCTCAGTCACAATGATGATATTTTGTTGATAGACTGGAAAGCAATTAGGGACTCTTTATTATTTTCGGGTAGGAAGTTGAGAAGTCAGAAGTAATCCCTTAATTCACACTACAGCAAAACCTGTAAATTCTCGAACATAAGGCGCTCGAAATTCCAACAAATATCTTATGAGGATATTCCCAATTCTACCAACTGATGAGCTAATCCTGCTTCGGTAAAATCAAATCGCGCTGAATCCAAATTTTTCCAACCTTAATATCAATATGAATTGGGGTTCCATAGATTCTTTGTTCATCATGCCATCCTACATATAATAATAAATAGCGATCGCTGGTGGTGTTGGTGGTTCGACTCTTGTTGCGCTCTATTTAGTTCCCTGTGCGTACTTACTTTTAGTTAATTTTGGTAGAAGAAAATCGCAAAATTCCCAGCAGCTACGGGAAATAGAATAATCATAGAAACCAATATGAGGTACTGAGAACTGAGAACTGATAACTGTTAACTGAAATAACCCACCCGATCAACATTCAAAAAAAGCACCTCGTTTTACTAACTCTTGCTTGAGCTGTTCTGAAATCCCAGTGGTTTCGATAAATACGGCCTTCTCTACCATTGCCTCTTTTAAATCAGTCCGTTTCAACTTTGCCCCGCGTAAATTTGCCCCACTTAGATTAACCCCACCTAAATCGGCATTTTCCAAAGCAGCATTACTTAAATCAACATTAACCAATTGAGCATTTGGCAAATAAGCACTATTCAAGTTAGCACCACTAAGATTAGCATTACTTAAATTTGCACGAGGCAACTTGGTCCGCAAATCTGCATTTGTCAGATTAGCCCCTATCAAAGTAGCATCTCGGAGATTAGCATTAGATAAATTAGCATTACTTAAGTTAGCACCACTAAGATTAGCCCCACTTAAGTCAGCTAGGGTCAAGTTAACACCACTGAGATTGGTCTTTTGTAAATCTGCCCGAACTAAATTAGCATATTGGAGGTCAATACCACTTAAATCGCTACCTGCCAAATCTTTTGTACAATTAAGAGCAACAGTTTCAGCTATTTCCATAAAATTATTACCTGACTGCTCTAATAACTCTTTAGCGATCGCTAACTGCTGCTGTAAATATTCTTTTGCTTTGCCATTATTACCCATGGAATTATATGCTAGACGGAGATTAAATAGAGCATCTCCTTGACTTATTGGGTCATTTATTTCTTTCGCCAAAGCTAACTGTTGTAAATAACATTCTATCGCTTCAGAAAGGTTTCCTAAACTATAATAAGTTATACCTAAATTTGAGTAAGCTTGTTCACAAGCTAATTGGTCTGATATGTTTTGAGCGATCGCTAAATATTTTTGGTAATACTCAACTGCTTGTTGATAATTTTCTAAACTATAGTAACTATTGCCCAGATTTCCTAATACTTTTAATTCTGCTTGAATGTCTTGAATTTCTCTAGCAATATTTAGGTGTTGCTGATAATATTCTATAGCTAATTGATATTTTGATAATGCTTCATAAGCCACTCCGATATTTCCCAATGCCACTCCTTGTTTATGAAGGTCTGAAGTTTCCCGATATATAGCTAGTGCCTCTTGCCAAGAGTTCAAAGCTTCTTGAAAAAGATGATTTTGGTATTGGGAAATTCCCTCTTTTAGCAACTGGTCTGCTATTTCAGTCATATTTTTTTCTGTTTCCCCAAAAGCACACACTAGGCTAGTTTAACTTATATAGCATTCTTATTTTGGTTGTGAAAAAAATATCTTAGAAAAAGGGAATAGGGAACAGGGGTAAGAGTTCCAGTCTTTTTATCTATTTTTTTATTTGTTACTATTAACTGATTACTGTTAACTGAAATAACCCTATTCCCTATTCCATAAAATCAGAAGTTTGTGTGCCTCATCTCTTTCAGAAAAGCTATATAGCAATCCGCCCATAGGTTGCGGGTAATTAAAAAGTAGGCGTTGGTAAATCAAGAGATGAAACTTTAAAAGTAATCTGTTTTTAATACCTCTAAATATTGAACCAGAGTAACTGGTAAGTATCACCCCTAGTAGAAAATCATCCCACCAATTACCAACGCCAAAATTTGAAACTCCTAGCTGTTCCCAGTTAAGTGTTCCCTAAAAAACAGTAAAATTTTTGCCACGAATCAAATCGGATTGCTATATTTTAAATATCTTTTAAATTTTCTGTGAAATAAAATTGCGATTTTCAACCCTGTTCAAATCTTGCTCTTTTTTGATGCCACTGATTGCTTCTTTTCGACTATCAAACAAGTCTAAAATAGCATCAATCACTGTTTTTATTAAACTTGGATTACACCCATTAATAAATCCTTCAGGAGAAAGATTTTTTTGGCAAAGTTCTTTAGCTTTTTGCCTCTGCCTTTTAATTTCGTCAAATCCTATATATTTCACCATAAATGCACTTAATGGTGAATTTCTCATATCATAAGCTGCATTTTGAGTTCGCCCATCTGCCAACAAAGTTAATATTTCTCGTTCTAAGTTATTTTTAGGTTGATAAGGATTTGGAATTGGTGGTAAAAATTCTTCTAAATGAGCGGGAACAAGTCCTTGAGTTGGCAATTCTCCTACCATTGTAGAAAGGGGAATATTCAATCCCATACGCATAGATAATGCTTCAATAAAAGTTAAGGTAAAAATTTTAGTACCTAGATAAACCTTGGCTACTTCAATATTCTTTCTAGCTTGATTAACCCAACCTTCATAAGTTTGATCATCGGGTTCTCCATCAAACCTACGAAAAATTAAATTTGGATTTAGGAAATTCATAAATCCTTCTGTTTTTTCTAAAGCAATTCGATATTCACAAACAGTATAAGAATTACCATTTGTCAGATTATGATTAGTTTCAGGTAATAAATTCCAGGTATTATCTAGAAATATTGAACTGGCAGACCTAAAACCACTAACATCTCGGTTAGATAGTCTTACAGCCTTTTTCATCGTTTCATATAATTCTGCATCAGTTAAATTAATCTGAAACTTTCTATTAGTTTCTTTTAATCTTTTGTAAAGCCGCTCCGTAGAAGTTAAACCATCTTCTGAATTTGGTTTAAATGGAATAGTAGCTTGAATACAAGTAACAATTTGACAAAGATGTTTCGGAGTAAGAAACATTTCCATTGCTTTAACAGCTACCACCGCACTCATAAATTCATTTTGCCCAGAAAAAGGTAATAAAGCTTGACCAGGAACAAAACCAAAAATAGATACTACTATGTCGAAACTTTCATCGTTAGGTAATTCATTTTCATCCCTAAGTTTTAACTTTCCTTCTACTTCTTTAATATACGAAGTAATATAATAACTCAGATTAAAGTTAACACTATGATCTACTTGTACATAGACTACATCATGAAATAAAGCTGCCAAAACTTCTATCGCATCTTGAGACCCTCCTACTTCAAAAATATGATTTGGAGTATGAAAATATCGCCAGGGGCCGAGCATTGCTTGGACAACTAAATCAGCAATCTCAGATAGTTTTTCTGGTTTCACTTCTACCTGTAGTTGCTCAGTTGCCCATATTAGTTTTTCTAAGCACCGTTTGTACTCATATTCAAAATCCATTGTTTTTTTCCTTTTTTAATTATGATTAAAAATTTTCCTTAGCCTGGTAAAAATTTTATTTGATATTTTGGTATATATTTTCTAATTAGCTGTACAGGTAAATTTTTACCACTACTATAATTAGTTTAACTCACAACCAGAGCGATGTTTTAAATTTTCTAGGTGGAAGATAATTGCTAGAAGGGTTTTATTTTGAGATGAGATAAGAGTTGATTTTGTCTAGAGAATTCAGCCACTAACCTTTGAGCGAGTAAATATTTCTCTTGAGAGAGTTTGCTAGAGGTTAAAGCTAATTATAGTTTATATGATTTTAGCTCTATTGTCTTTGATTAATATGAAGTTTATTTCATTTTTATTTTATTCCCTATTCTCAAAGTAACAAATTATTTTTTTATGCCTTTCCTATTTCCCTGCCCTCCTTAGCTCGGATACTTTCTAACTCCCTGAAGGTTTTAATTATAGTTAAGTAGTAATGCCAAATCAATTTTCTAGTTGAGAGAGGGAACAGGGATAAATAATTAATGATTCATGGATAATATTGGAGATGTATCATAAAATGTGTAATTAATTTTATTTACCGAAAAATTCTGGTCTAAAGCTTCCCCTTTTAAGGGGATAAAAAAAGAGCATACTCCAAATTTAAAGTCTCTTGCTTCAGAAGCAGGCACTGATAACTGTTAACGTTTGCATAGCATTCCGGAGGAAAGTTCCGCAGCAGGAGGCTAACTGAATAACTGAAATGCCATAAGCACTAATGTGTAATTAATTTTATCTAAGCACTTATTTAAGGGAATAATATCAGATTATAAAATCTGCCATACCAACTATTTTTTGTTATCAAAATAATCTTGTCAAAGCAAATAATGCCAATTTGATAAATGTTTGCTACAAATAATCAGGGTTATTTATAGTAGTCACTAGTCAACTGAAATGCCATAAACACTAATGTGTAATTAATTTTGTCTCAGCACTTATTTAAGGGAATAATATCAGATTATAAAATCTGCCATACCAACTATTTTTTGCCATCAAAATAATCTTGTCAAAGCAAATAATGCCAATTTGATAAATGTTTGCTACAAATAATCAGGGTTATTTATAGTAGTCAGTAGGAGCGATTTCCGTTCCGGAATACTTTCCTTACGGAATGCTTCCCAAACGTAAACGCCTTTGGGCAGCATTCCGGAGGAAATCTCCCTTACAATAGAAGTGACTTTAATCTCATTTTTTAGCCGGAAATAATTCTATTCTCTCCCTAACGCTATCTGACTTCAAACATTTTACTTGACTCAACTATTCGTAACATTTTTTTTCCAAATAGTATAATGCCAAAAAATAGATAATAACTCAAAAAAAAGTGGGATATAGTCTCATAATTGAGCCATACATTCCACAGGTCATCTATCGTTAAGATTAATTTAATAATTAAGTTTTAACTGATTAACAACAAAATTATTATTTCTATACAGTTTCTTAAAAGAAACACTTAAAACTTGACATCCATTAAAGTTTTCCAAGCAAATTTTGGTAGGGCTAACATTCGTCTCCAGCGCCAAGGTTCCTGATAAAGTCGATATAACCATTCCAAAGAATTTTCACAAAACCAAGCTGGAGCCCTTTCTTTCACACCAGCCCATATATCCAAACTACCACCTATACCAATCCATATTGCTTCAGGACAAATATTTCTATGTTTAGCTATCCATAACTCTTGACGTGGGACTCCCAGACCTACAAATATTAATCTGGGTTGTAATTCTTTTAAAGTATGCAATAGTTCTGTCTCTTCTGCCTGGGATAAATAACCATGCTGACAAGCGATCGCTAATTCTGGCACTTTCTCCTGCCAACTATCTGCTGCTCTCATAGCCACCCCTGGCTTTCCCCCATAGAAAAATACTAAGTTATCTTCACTATGTTTGGGTAGTTGCCACAACAGATTTTCTGCTAATTCAATGCCGGGACAACGCTTTACAGATTGACCTTTAAGCTTTAAGTATAAAATTACCCCTGCTCCATCAGGAATTACCAGTTCAGCCCTGCGGATTATATCAGCTAATAAATGATTTTGCTCTCCCTGCATGACCATTTCCGCATTCAGTGTCACTACATGAGTCCCCAAGCTATTCTTTAACCTGAAGATCAACCAGTCACAGTAGTCATTCATGCAGTCTACTGGCAACCCTAAAACAAGACTTTTTTTAGGTTCAGAAAGTACAGACCAAGAAACTTTTTGAGTCATCTTTATTTATATTTTTCACCATTCTCCACACCTACTGAGTTAGATTACCTGATTCCGGTCTTTCCGGCTACTTTATTAATAAATTTCGTTTACTTGCTAATTCTTAATTTATATAGCATTCCTCTGCGTGGTTGTGAAAAAAATATCCTAGAAAAAGGGAACAGGGAACGGAGAACAGGGAATAGGGGTAAGATATTCAGGATTTTTATCTATTTTTTTATTTGTTACAAATAATTTAGGATTCCTATACTAAATTCGGTTGAAATGTATTAGTTATGAAGAGAAAAAAGTCTCACTATCTTCGAGGAACATGATTTGTGATTTTATCTTTAAATTCCCATAATCATCAATATAAATAACTAGAAGAATTGATTTTTATGCAGGGTGATTTAATTCTAGATTTTGGCAATGAGTTTATTTACTTTACAGATAGGGAAAGATAAATTAATTTTCTAAAGCTCCAAATAATGTACTTTCGTAAACACATAAAATAGCACATTTTAGAATTAAATAGCCCTGATTTTTATGACAAACACAATGCTATTTATTTTCAATAAATTACATTAACAATCAAATAATTAACCCATAAAATAATGCCAAAATATTACACTATACATAAAATTAGCTATCCACTATTCTTGATGATTTTTACACTATATAAAACATCAAAAAAATTGATAATTTCGCAGGCTTCATATCTATATAGTAATCCTAAATAGGTTGTCAACTTTTATGGTAGGGTTTTTGTCTCTAAACCAAAGCGGAAATAGGATTTAGAGACCAAACCCCTACAGTTTTTTTCTAACAAATCATTGAGAATTGCTATACTATTCCCACCTGAATAACCCAGAAAATAAAAAAATACCACCCTTAAATCAGATTGATAAATTCTTTTTAGATGATACTATAGACAAAATTAGAATTTAACAATCAACTATCAACAATTGTAATTATAACTATAAACTTGTGTAGAAAAATGCTTAATAAATCCCACAAATATCACCTGTCAAATCAAAAAAGACTAAAGTCAATTAATCTACTTTTATTCTCATGCAATAATCCTGGTTTTCAAACTTTGGTAACTTCATTTATAATCAATCGAACAGAATCAGCTAATTTGTAGAACCAATTACAATAATCTAGTTGTATTCTGACCACTAACACTGTTTTTACATATTAGTATATTAGTATTTAATTTATGAATCTCAAGGCAGGAGTTATTCTTCAAAAAGGCAAATATACTATTGATGGTATTTTGGGACAAGGAAGCTTTGGAATTACATACCGAGCCATTCATAATGATTTGAGCCAAATTGTTGTACTCAAAACTCTCAATGAAAGTCTACACCATCATCAAGATTTTGCTAAATTCCAGCTTAAATTTAGAACAGAAGCTCATCTTCTTGCTAATTGTCAGCATCCCAATATAGTTAAGGTATGGGATTTTTTTGAAGAAGACGAGCTGTTTTTTATGGTCATGGACTATATTCCTGGTCAAAATTTGGCTGACTTAATACAATCTGGCCATAATTTAGATCCAGACCAAGCTATTCACTATATACATCAAATTGCCTCTGCTCTTTCAGTAGTACACACAAACAGATTTTTACACAGGGATATACAGCCAAAAAATATTATTCGGCGAGCTGGTACAAATACAGTTGTATTGACTGATTTTGGTATAACTTGTGACTTAAATTCTGGAATTAGGCAAACACACACAAATTTATTTTCAGTGGGATATGCAGCACCTGAACAATGTAATCCTGAACAAAAATTAACTCCCGCTACCGATATTTATGCCTTAACGGCCACATTCTACTATTTGCTTACAGGTAAAGCTCCTATTCCTGCACCTTTGAGGATTAGTCAAGTTCTTCCCGAAACACTTAGAATTCCCTTAAATGATTTGAAATTATTTCTACCTGATATTCATCCAGCTCTTGAGAAAAGTATCATTAAAGGACTAGAAATAGATGCTGAAAAACGTCCTCAGACATTGGATAAATGGTTTGCAATTCTTTTAGATAAATCAAATAATTTAGATTTAAACAAACAAAATACTACTTCAAAACAAAAATCGACCTCACTTAGCAATAATAATCATATTCTACATATAAATAAAGTTGCTAAAGTTGCTGATGTTAAGCAAAAAAAATCTCCTAATTTAGCGACCCAAAATATAAATACTATAAAAAAAATACATTTAGAAAAAAATCACTTATCAGACTATACTTATGCAGCCAATATATTAACTCAGATTAATCAGCTTTGTTTGCAATTGACAATTTTCTTGATATTTGTATTAACTGCTGGAACTTTTGGATGGATAGGTTTTGACATAACAATGCGTTATAGTCATACTTCGACTAAAAAAACTGCTACTCTAACATCAGATCAATTATTGGAAAATCTTAGGAAAGAATCAAATTCTCATTTCCGGACTCAAGAACCTTCTAGCCCTCTTTTTGATGCTCCTTCTGTTAAAACTTATTCTGTGACTCCGCCAAGATTGAATAAAATGCCTAAGCCAAATTTTTATCAAGAAGAGGAGGTACCTAATACTTGGTCTTCTGATTCTGAAGATAACTCTACTTCTTTTCCCAAAAAACAATACTATTCTTCTAATTCTGAGGATAATTCTACTTCTTTTCCTGAAAAAAAATACTACTCTTCTGATTCTCAATCCCCATTACCTAACTACAATTATCCCAAATTGCAATATCAGTACCGCGATGATTATTATTAAACTAATTTTGTAATGTCAATTTTAGAGTAGTCAGTAGTCAGTAGCTAGTAGTCAGAAGGTAAGGTGATTAGCTTTATACCATTTTCAAAAAATATTGCTACATTAGTTATTTTATAGGTGTTAGGTGGGAGGAATAAAAGAGAACAAGTATAAATATTCCCATACTTTGGTGTCAGGATTTTACTGTAACAATCTTTCTTAAATTTTGTCTAAAAATGTCAACCTAGTAGGACTTAAACAAAACTTTGGCAAAAAATGGCATAAAATCTATACACAGAAAAGGTTTTAGGTGAAAAAGTTATTGGTTTAGAGCTTTAGCCATTTTTAGAGTTTTGACCTATTTCCCTTCCCTAGACTGACTTTCAGCAACCTTTATAGCTGAGAAAATGTCTAAGTAGGGTTTGGTGATTAAATCTAAAAGCATTGACAGCTAAAGATTTTAACCTGTTTAAGTCTGGAAAAAGTGCCAGCTTTTAAGTCCAAAAGGCTCACTTTTTGACCCTTTAATGCTAACTAGGGCAGAAAAATTAGGTAGTCCTGCATGGTAATGGTGAGGATATATATTTTTTAATTTCTTCCACACTCCCCATCTCCCCATCTCCCCATC
>JASJEE010000181.1 GCA_030064835.1 Microcoleaceae cyanobacterium MO_207.B10
AGAGGCTTGACATAAGGAATATTCTCTTTTTTTATCCCCTTAAAAGGGGAGGCTATTGACCTTTTTTTTTGGTCAGTTTTTGACTGACCGAAGAATCCCGCGTTGTCGCGTCAGCGCAACGTCGGGAGTATGTCAAATCCTGGATACAATCTTGCTTTGGTCTGATTTAACTATTGGGGGAGCTTGGGGGGTTATAAGTCCCTCCTCATCAACATCGAGATACATAGACCACCCAAGCTTTTCGATTCCTCTTCAGTTTCCTCATTATTTCCCTACTGTTCAGTTTCTTCTAACCAAGGAGGTTACTGATTGACTTGGAGTCATCTAGTATTGAAAAATCTTGCTATACTGCTTACTCTAAACTAATTAGAATCAACCAAAAAATTGATTGGTATTATCGGGGAGGTTACCTCTCTAATCGTTTAAATAAAGGAAAAATTTTGTGTAATCAAGGTAAGAGCAAAAAAAAGGTTATCGGCACTGGAAAAGCAATTTTTGAGAATGGTATTAATATAGCTAGTGAATTAGGATGGAAAGGATGTGTAATTATTGTTGAGTAATAACTAGATTACTAATATAATGCGATCGCTCTTGTAGTATACTTAAGACTAAAAACCAGCTTTCTTTACCCAGAAACCAGGTTTCTAGAATAAATTGTTATTTTTCACAGTAGACATCTGCGAAAAAAACCAGGTTTCTAGGTTTGGTAGAGAGAAGGTAGTATTCAATAATTAACAATTAACAATTAATTTAATTATTATTTTCAGTAATTTTAATTCAGTAGTAACTTTAAAAGCGCTATAATTTAAAATATTACTTGGAGTAAGGAAACTATTCTTGATCTACAGGAATACAAAAAATGTCATTATCTATCAGAATAATTCTGCTAATTACTACAACACTTTATCAAGCGATCGCCTGTTATCTGGAAAATCAAAAACTACCTCCAGGGAAGCTTTTGGATGTTGGCGGTTATCGTCTACATTTGTACACTGTAGGAGAAGGTAATCTCACAATTATTTTAGACCATAGTTTAGGGGGAATAGAAGGATATTTCCTAGTAGAAAAACTGGCAAAATTTGGACGAGTATGTATTTACGACAGAGCTGGATATGGATGGAGCGAACATAGTCCCCATCCTCGAACTACCAGTCAAATTGTAGAAGAATTAGATACACTACTAACTCAAGCCGAAATTAAGCCACCTTATATTTTAGTAGGAAATTCCTTTGGCAGTTACAATGTTAGATTGTATGCTCATCGCTTCCCTGAAAAAGTTATGGGAATGGTACTCACGGATGGACTCCATGAGACAGGAATGCTGAAAATGTCTATCCAATTAAAAGCTTTGAAATTATTATTTATTTCCGGCTTTGTTATATCTACTTTCGGCTCAATATTAGGAATTATTCAGCTATTCAGAAAATGTGGAATATTTGAATTGATTAAACCTGAATTACGACAGTTTTCTCAAGAATCTAGAAATCATGTAAAACGTTCTTTTTGTCGTTCTAAACACTGGATTACAATGTGTCGAGAAATGCTAAATCTAAATAATAGTGGAAATCAGGTTATGATTGCTAATCAATTTGATTCTATGCCAATAGTTAGTATCAAAGCTAATTCTTTTTTCCAACCTGCTTGGTGGAGCTTTTTAATTCCTCTAAAAGCAGCTAACAAATTGCGAGACCAAATGCACATAAATTTGTGTAATCTATCAAAAAATTCTGTTCAACTTGAGGCAAATAAGAGTGGTCATTTTGTGTGGATAGACCAACCTAATCTAATTGTAGATGGAGTCAAAATTGTATTAGACCTCTGGTGGAAAAGAGGGAGCAGGGAGTAGGTAGGGACGTTGCATACAAAGTCCGTACAGAGTAGGGAGAAATAATTGATGATTTATAGGCGATAATTGATTTAATTTTTGATTATTACCAGATGTCTATTAGAAAAAGATCGGCTAAATCAAACTACATCTACGAGTTGATGCTAAGTTTAAAAGTGCCTTATATTCTTGCTGACTAACATTGTAGGCACCAAATCTTTCCAAGTGGGGGTTACTCATCTGAGCATCAAAAAAAACAAATTGTCGCTCGCGGAGTTGCTCCACTAATTTTACCATCGCCACTTTTGACCCCTCTGGAATATTGTAAAACATCGACTCCCCAATAAAACCCCCACCAATCACAATTCCTAAAATTCCACCAGCAAGTTCTTCTCCTTGCCAAGTCTCAAAACTATAAGCATATCCTGCTTCATTTAAAGCTTTATAAATTTCCTTCAGTTCCCCAGATATCCAAGTTGTATCTCGATCTGCACAACCCTCAACCACACCTTCAAAATCTTGATTAACAGCAACAGTGAAGCGATTTTGATTAATCACGCGACGCAGTGACCGTGGATAACGAAATCTTTCATCCAAAGGAATTAAGGCCCGTTTACGACTACCATACCATCCTAAACTTTTTTCTCCATCATTCGCCATGAGGAAGTAGCCTTGAGCATATCCTTGTATGATTGAGTCAATATCATATTCCATCATGGGATTACCTTTGACAATTTATAATAGAAATTTTAGAATCATGGCCGAACCAATAAAAGCAATTACTTTACCAGCAGCAGAAAATCCTCAACAAGAGGGGGAATGGTTGAAAGCTTCTTTGCACAAATGGCTCAATCAAGAGTTTATTCCTGAACAAGTGAATGAAGACATTGCCAAAAGAGCAGCTCAAATATTTGTTCGCCATCGCATGGAAGGAGAAAATGATTTAGGCTCATTAGTTATTGCTATTGTTACTGAAATGCAAGCTTTTGACTTTTCCCAAAGTTTTTATGGGGAATTTGCGATCGCCAATGCTGTTAGTGACTTACTATTAGATAGTTTGGGAATAGAGCGCTGCTGTGGACAATAAAGCAGTTTTAGCTATTAGGTTTTAGGTCTTAGGTTGTAAGTTTTTCAACCTAGAACCTAACACTTAGCCAGGATAGTGACTATAAAAAATCTAAAGGTCTTGGCTAGTTGATATAGTAGACTGACACATTTAAAACTGTGCAATAGATTTTTATTTCTGGGTGTTAGGTGCGGGGGGAAATCAGTAATCTATTACTTTATAGCACTAGGCAAATTAATTAGAACATTTTTGACATCCTCCCGACGCTGCTCTATGAGACAGCGCGGGATTCCCGCTTCATCAATGTTAGGGGCTTTCTGTTGCATCTTCCCTCCTCCGGAGGAGCTACGCTAACATAGCACCAGCCTTCCGAGAATTTACTCTTTTCAGGTCTTACGGTTGCTCCACAAACAAGCCAGCGCCGCCAAAGGGGGTCTCCCCCATGAGCGACTAGCGTTGACACTGGGAGTCCCGCAGCCAAAATGATAAATGCTCGAACTTAGTCAGAAATTACTTCTAACTTCTAACTTCTAACTTCTAACTTCTAACTTCTAATTTCTGACCCCCACTCCCTAATATTAGAAACTACCAGCTAGACTTAACTACTCCTGGTAGGAGACCTTCGTGAGCCATTTCTCGGATGACATTTCGAGATAGTCCAAAATCCCGATAATAACCTCTTGGGCGTCCAGTTAACCAACAACGATTCCGCACACGAGAGGGAGCGCTATTACGAGGTAGTCTCTGGATTTGACGATGGATTTCCATTTTCTCTTCGAGATCCTCTGCTTCCATGAATTGCTGTTTTAGTTCTTCACGTTTAGCAGCGTATTTTTCTACTAACTTTTTGCGTTTTTTCTCACGCTCGATCATGCTTTTTTTAGCCATGATTAATTACTGTATTCCTCCAAATAATCAGTATCTTTAATTTTAAGTTATTTACCCAATCTCTGATAATACCATAGATTTTTTGCTAAAGTAAGTCAAATTTTAAAAGTCAAAAGTCAAGATAAAGAAAATTATAGATGAGTTTTGTATAATAATTTCTAACTGTTGCTTTACATTTATTTCTCCAACACCTAACACCTAAAACTTTCCTACCGACGGACATAAATCAGCTAACGAGCATTTATCGCAATCTGGGTTTTTGGCTTTACAGACTGCCCGGCCATGATAAATTAATCGTATTGACCAATTTTCCCAATCAGGCTGAGGCAGCAAACGCATTAAATCTCGTTCGATTTTAATTGGCTCGGAATATTCAGTTAAACCTAACCGCTGACTCAACCGTTTAACGTGAGTATCTACTGTCACCCCAACAATAATTCCGTAAGCGTGGGCTAAAACCACATTAGCTGTTTTTCTAGCAACTCCAGGTAGTTGCAAAAGTTGTTCCATCTGTTTTGGCACCAGAGAATTGAATTTATCAAGTATCATTTGACAAGCTGCCTTGATATTCTTGGCTTTATTACGATAAAATCCAGTGGAACGTACTAGGTTTTCTAGTTCTTCAATGTCTGCATTTGCCAGTGTTACAGCATCCGGGAATTTTTGAAATAGTGCGGGTGTCACTTTATTAACTCGTTCGTCTGTACATTGAGCTGAAAGGATAGTGGCTACCAGTAACTGCACTGGGGTTTCATAATTGAGGGTACAGGTAGCATCAGGATAGAGACGTTTAAGACGCAGGAGTATTTCGAGCGATCGCTGTCGCTTTACTGCAAATTTACGAGTTGTCACCATTATTAGCAAAAAGGAAGTATCAAGTAGTGGTTGTTCATCTCAAATCTTTTGGTACTATTTTGAAAAAAAATCGTCATTGTAATAGTATAAGCAAGGAATAGAGAAGAAGCAAGCAGTAAAAAAAAACCAAATTTTCTGAAAGAGCAAACAGGTTCTCCTGGTATTGAAGTAATTAAGGAGTATGGTAAGTTACCTTTAGTTAACTGTTATTCATGAGAAATAAATCAGGTATTTATACCAAATTGATCAATGTTTGCTACAAATATTATCAATCTTGGGTTTTGGGTGTGGGGTGTTGGGTGTGGTGAAATCATAGAAAAAAAAAATAAAAAAGCTGGTTATAAAAGGGATAAAGTGGAAAAAATTGATTAATTAGTTAATAGTTGAAGTTTGCTCAAGCATCACATTCTTTTTTTAAATTGGTCTTATGAATATTTTAAGCAATGGAATTGATGCTATTGAAAATTTTCAATCTTCTCTATCTGTAGCAGAAATGAAGAGTTATTCTGGTTATATTTTAATTAAAACTCAACAAGTAGCAGACAACTTGGTAGAAATTTCTATCACTGATAACGGAGGAGGTATAAAAGAAGAAGTTCGCTCTCGGATATTTGATCCTTTTTTGACAACAAAATCTATTGGCAAAGGAACTGGTTTAGGACTTGCGATCGCTTATCAAATTCTTGTTCACAAACATCAGGAAAAACTCGAATCTCATTCTCAAATAGGCAAAGGTACAGAGTTTTTAATTGCAATTCCTATTAATATCAAATCCGGTTGAATACTTATTAAAGTTGTTGGGAGATCTGGGGGATTCAGCAATTAACAATGAACAATTAATAATTAATAATTACCCATGATTAAAATCAGGTGATTGACTAAAAGAAAAGTTTTTGATTTATCCCCTTAAAAGGGGAGGCTTCAAGGCATGAATTGTTGAATTAATAATTATTAACTATCCACTCTTAATTATTAATTATTAACTATTAATTATTAATTATTCGGTGAGGAGAGAGGGAGACACACCAGACACAGAGAGAGACATATAGGGTGTCACTGATACGCAGCGTCACCGCGTCTATAGAACCCCTAAGTCTATCTTTGGCTGAGATTAAATTTTTGAGGCACGGAGTAGTCTGTAGATATAGGAAATACAACGAAAAGATGAAAAAATATTCCCAATCAACCTAGCACCCCATCTATTTTTCAATAGACCCCAAATGGTTTCAATAGAGCGTCCCTCCCCGCGTCACCACGTAACCGCGTCACCCCGTCCCCACGTCAAATCTTACTCCCACTAGGTACTAGATAAGTGAGACTATGCTTATCTCTGGAATATTGAACGTACTCCATCGAGATTAGCTGTATCACGAATAATCAAGAAAATTCCCAAACCTAATAACAGCACCAAACCTGTTTGCATAACATTTTCCTGAATATGAAGTGGTAAAGGTTTACCTCGCACTCCCTCTATTGCCAAAAATGCTAACTGACCACCATCCAAAGCTGGTAAAGGCAAAATATTAATGATTGCCAGGTTAACACTAATCAAGGCTGCAAATCGAAATAGTTCTCCAGCATTATCTCTAGCAATTTTGGCTCCTATATCTACAATAGCTACAGGTCCGGAAAGTTGTCCTGCAGTCTGACTAAAGTTATTAATCAATTGCCCAAAACCTTGCAGTGTTAACACTACAATGTTTTGAAACTCAGTAGCACCTACCCTAAAAGCTTCCACAATATTGTTGGTCCGATGTCGCACTAGGTCTCCATTGGAAATAAGTTGTACTCCGATGCGACCTTTGCCATCTTCTCCTAATTCAGGCGTTACTTCTATATTGATGGTTTTAGCATCGCGCTCCAGTTTCATTTTCAGTGGTTGATTAGGGTTGTTTTGAATTGTTTCTACTAGGTTAGTAATGGCTTCTTTGTTGGCTCCTAATTCTTCACCGTTAACTGCTAAGATGACATCATTGGCTTCAATGCCTGCTTTTGCTGCTGCGGAGCTTACGGTTGTCGCTACTTCTGGCACTTTTACCCCCGGAGCATAGTTAAATTCTGGTACACCAACTATGCCAACTTGAGCTACTAATAGGAAATAGGCAAATATGAGATTTGCGATCACTCCAGCACTAATGACGATCGCTCGGTCGAGAATGGGGCGGTTGCGTAATAGATCTGGATCGTTTTTCGGTATGGTGCTATCAGGATCGTCATCTGGGAAACCGACAAAACCTCCAAGGGGAAAACCTCGGAGTGCATATTCAGTTTGTGGTCCTTGGTATTTCCAGATTATCGGGCCAAAGCCAATGGAAAAACGGTTAACATGGATATTTTGGAGTCGAGCTGCCATGAAGTGGCCTAACTCGTGAACGAAAATCAGAACTCCTAAGACTGCGATCGCTAAAAATACGGACATGAGTTATTCCTGTTAAATTTCCTATTCTATACGGTTAAACTTTTATTATAATTGAATTTCTCTGAGTTGAGGTTGTGGCTACTATATTTAGGGTTTGAATACTCTTGAGTCAAGACTATTATTTATGTTACTTTCATGGTTTATAGGAAAGGGGTATTAGATTAAATTAAATTAAATTAAATTAAATTAAATTAAATTAAATTAAATTAAATTAAATTAAATTTGAGATTAGTAATTTCGGTTGTGCATCAGCAAAGTGTGGGATTCGTCAAGTAGGGCAGGCAAATGTAATCTAAAAGCACTTATCTATAAAGGTTTAGGGCATTTTTGTCGCGAAAAAAGTGCGAGTTGTTAAGCTTCTAGGACCAAAAAGTTAGGACAGCATCAAGACACTTCCCAATCAAGATACACCCTACAATTATTCCTCCAAATGTTCGGACATCTCCCCACACTTCCCACACTCCCCACACTTCCCACACTTCCCACACTTCCCACACTTCCCACACTTCCCACACTTCCTTGACGCACTACCGTAATTTCGAGTATCTTTCTTGGTTCTTGTGTCAAGTCTGGTTGTATAGTTATTGAAAAACTTATTTCTGTAATATAGTAGAAAAATTCCATTCTAGTGCGGACATCTTGCCCGCAATGGGTTTACCTTATACCAAATTGATAAATGTTTGCTACAAATATTAGCAATTTTGGGTGTAGGGTGTGGGGTGTAGGGTGTGGGGTGTAGGGTGTGGTAAAATCATAGCAAAAATCAAGAAAAAAGCTGGTTGTAAAAGAGATAAAGTGGAAAAACTTTATTGATTAGTTAATAGTTAAAGTTTGATCAAGCATAACATTCCCCCGCCTTCGCGAGGGCCAGCTTTTTTTAAATTGGTATTACTACTGTAATACTCCCAAATCATATAGTAACTAATTACCGAAAATTTTTGGGTATTCCCCTCCCATTTTAAGGGGATAAAAAAAGAGAATATTCCAAATTTAAAGCCTCTTTATTAGACATCCCCAATAATCAAAAATCGGCGTTGCTGATGCGTGGGTATGATTTATATTTATTAGCGATCGCGCTCACTATTAAATAGTAAGTATTCTAGATTGTTGAGTTTTTATTTTCATACCTTGATTCAGCAACGCCCAAAAATCAAATCAATTATCGCAAAGAAAACATCAATTATTTCTCCCTGCTCCTTACTCCCTACTGCTTCTTTTCCGGAGAGGTCTATTGCAGAGGTACTGATAACTGATAACTGATAACTGTTAACTGATAACTGAAATTACCCAGATTTGATCAAAATGTAGCGGAAAAATTAAGAATTAGATATTTGACAACGTTCCAAATAAATTTTAGCTACTTTATCTGTGGGATTTTTATCCAGACAATCTTGAAATAGTTGTGCAGCTTGAATCTTTTTTCCTCGATTAAATAAGATCATTGCTTCTTCAAATATAAACTTTGTCATAAGTTTAGCTTCTAAACATTTAAATAATCCTCTCCGACACCTGCTTCTAATTCTATGCGGAGACTATCTAAAATAATTGGCTCGTCATCGACACAAATAATTACAGTTTGATTCATCAGCTTTGGGATATTTTAATTAGTTTTTATCCTAGCATTTTTAATAATTGTTACTAATTCTTGATGATTCCAAGGTTTAGTCAAGTAACTATAGAAATTTGCTTCTTTTTTAACTTGCTCTACTGATTCCTCATCCGCTTGCCCTGTTAACATCACTTTAATAATTTGAGGATATTTTTGATGAACTTGAATTAAAAATTTGTCTCCTTTAATTCCTGGCATTAACCAATCAGAAACTAGAATGAAAATTTTTTGTACTTCTGCTTCTAATTCATCAATAAGTTCTAGAGCTTCCTCTGCTGTTTCTGCAAATTCATAAACGGCGTTGCTGATTTTGGGTATGATTTGTATTTTTTGGTAATTGCGCTCACTATTGAATAACAAATATTTGGGATTGTTCAATATTTTATTTTCATACCTTGATTCAGCAACGCCTCA
Source organism: Microcoleaceae cyanobacterium MO_207.B10 (assembly GCA_030064835.1). GTDB lineage: Bacteria > Cyanobacteriota > Cyanobacteriia > Cyanobacteriales > Microcoleaceae > JASJEE01. The sequence goes on from JASJEE010000181.1 coordinate 9,077, forward strand.
TAAACATATTGATCTCAAAAAGCTTCCATAAGTTCTATTTATAGGCTTTTTAAAATAGATAAATAATCGTAAAATTAGTGATAAAAAGACAAAAAAAAAGATAAAAAACAGGAACTTAATGACTAAAAATCAATAAATTATAGTTATTAATTAATAATTTTAGAACTTCTCAAGTATAGCGTTGTTTTTGGTAATTGGTATTAGTTAATAGTTGAAATTTTCTCAAGCATAACATTCCCCTGCCTTCGCTAGGGCAAGCGTATTTGAATTTGGTATAAAGTCGCCCGCTTTTCAAAGAGAGGTAATTGTTAATTATTAATAATTAATGATTAATTCTTGAACTACCACCTACTACTGCTCAACTTAGAAACTTATTTGTAGCAAAAATTCATCAAACAAGTATTACTTTGATTATCATCCCGCAACTATGTAGGGCTTGCTGAATAAATTTAAGAAAAAAAAACGGAGAGGGTGGGATTCGAACCCACGGAGGCTTTCACCTCACTCGATTTCAAGTCGAGCGCGTTCGACCACTCTGCCACCTCTCCAAAAGATTCATAAAGTCAAAAGTTTAAACTTATTTCTAAGTTTAAGACTAAGACTCTAAATTATCTTAAAAGATTATAGCACTTGTTGAGATTTAACATACAGGTTTAGATTCAAAATATAAAATTTCTTCAGAAACTGTCCTCATATCCTGGCCCACCCAAACCAAATTAACCTCAGAAACAACTCCTCCCATCAAAGATACAATCGAGAAATTTCGTTGTCTGTTACCATCAACCTCTATAATTCTAGGCACACTCGCCGCATTATAATACACCGTCCCCTGAACATCCACATCCACACACTTACGCAACCTTTCCTCAGTATGACGTAGCTTATGGTGCATATGACCAAAAGTAACCAAAGAAATCCTCTTACCCAAAGCACGAGTCTTAGCGATCGCCTCCCTAAAATCTGGATCGCCAAAATCCCCACCCATAGGTTTCCAATCACGGCCCACAGGGTCTTCCGGAGCATCACCTAAACCCGTTGGCCCATTATGGCCGAGGAAAATCACATTTTCCGAAGCTGCAGACTCCACAGCTTCAATCATTAAATCAGTAGACTCTACAAAACTATTGACTCCAAACCGTTCCCGATAAAAATCCTCATACTTCCATTCTTGGCCTCCCCAACTAAAAGGACGAGTTCCCACCACTGTCAAGCCCAACTCTGGAAAGTCCCGTTTACCATAACCCACATGAGCATCCCCAAATAAATCTATTTGTTCCTGCACTCTGTCTTCTAAAGTACGGTCATAAGGACATCTTTTTCTGCCCCACTCTGTAGCCGTATACCACGCATCGTGATTACCAAAAACTGCTGCCTTCGGAATATCCACAGCAGCGATCGCCCTGACAACCTCTACTGCTTCATTACCAAAATCTCCCACAAACAACACCAAATCAACCCCCAAATGTTTCAGGGCTAATTCATCTTCTGCTTCCCATTGATCATGAACATCTCCTACAACAGCAATTTTGCTAAGTGTGTCTCGGTTATTTGTCGTCATATCTACTGTTTTTTGTCCCTTCTTTTACCAGGATAAGAAATATTCAGCAATTTTATAAACTTTTAATTGATTTGTGGGCCTGAATCATTAGTATTTATTTGATAGAAAATTAAATCAATAAATTCACCAATGGTTCAACCACCTAAGATCGAGTCTAAAATGTATACTTATAAAATATCTATAATCGATTTATTTTGTCCCTTGGGAATGAAAACCCCCGCCAACTTTTTCTTCTGCCTCCATAAATTATCACAACCGCTCCACTAAACCACTTAATTCAATCCAGCAATTAGAGATTTAACCTGCATAATCTCCAGAAGGATTATTTCACCTGAAATTAAAGGACTTAGTGACATTATTTGCACTAGTTCTAATGGAGTAAAAATTGTGGAAGAAATTCCCGAATACCAACCAATTATTTTTGCTCTAGACAGCAATTTAGGCAAATATATTATGGCAGAAACAGGCAGAGAAGCGGAGTTACTGCTCAGGGATAGCTTTAAGGATAGGGTTGAAAAGAACATAGATTTTAAGGTCAAGGGAGCTAATTTTTTTAGTAAGATTTAAGTCTAGTTCAATAAAGTATTAAAAGCTCACCAAAAGGAATGGATAATCATAAATTTCCTATGTAAGAGCCTAGCTTACCGATGTTTGCACAGCATTGTGGAGGAAATGCTGACTCTTGATTTTTAATTAAACTTTTATTAGACATTTCCAATAATAAAAAATCAAATCAATTATCGTTAATAAAACATCAATTATTTTTCCCTGCTCCCTACTCCCTCTTTTCCGGAGATATCTATTGTATTAATAGTGAACGCTACTCTCTAATTCTGTAATAATTCAGCTAGCTAGCTATCAGCTATAAGGAATAAAAATTAACCTAAATAGTTAAAAAAATTAGCTGAGGAAATACAGAATATTTCGCCCTGATGATGTACAAGGCGTGAATTGAATGTCTGAGAGTTCGGGCATCTTGCCCCTAATCAGAGGCATCTTTCCCGCCATAGTTGTACCTGATAACATCGGAAAGCGGTGTCAGAAAAAATTTTCCTTTTAGTCAATCTTCTTCTTTTCCAAGAGAAGTAATTATTAATTATTAATTGTTGAACTACCATCTAAAACCTAAAACCTAAAACCTATAAATTCATTTGTAGTAAACATTTATCAAATTGGTATAATTTAGAAATAGTGATTACTTTTTTAAGACTAAGTTTGAATCAATAAAAATGAATCATCAACACTTAATCATTTTTACCAGGTATCCAGAACCAGGAAAAACCAAAACAAGGTTAATACCAGCATTAGGAAAAGAAGGAGCAGCAAATCTTCAGCGTCAGATGACAGAGCAAACAGTTGCCAAAGTTAAACAATTACAAGATGAGATTTCGCTATCTTTTGAAATTAGATTTGTAGGGGGCGATATTCAGCTAATAAAAAATTGGCTAGGGTCAGATTTAAAATATCAAGAACAAGGGGAAGGAGATTTAGGTGATCGTCTGATCAGAGCCTTTCAAGCAGCTTTTAAAAAAAGCAATAAATATGTAGTAATTATTGGCATAGATTGTCCTAAATTAAGTTCAAATATTATCAGTGAAGCCTTTGAAAAACTTACCAAAAATGACTTAGTAATTGGTCCAGCAACAGATGGAGGTTACTATCTGATTGGTCTCAGTAAATTTATCCCAGAATTATTTAAAGAAATTAACTGGGGCAGCTCTCAAGTATTAGAAAAAACTGTAAAACTCGCTGAATTACTTGGTTTAGTTTTTGCTTATTTACCACCACTTTCTGATATTGATCGCCCAGAAGACTTGAATAGTTTAGATGAAACACTTTAAATAATCTTTGCTACTAAGCATTTATCAGTTATTAGTTCTCAGTTATTAGTTCTCAGTTATCATTTCTCAGTTATTAGTTCTCAGTTATCATTTCTCAGTTATCATTTCTCAGTTATTAGTTCTCAGTTATTAGTTCTCAGTTATCATTTCTCAGTTATTAGTTCTCAGTTATTAGTTCTC
>JASJEE010000011.1 GCA_030064835.1 Microcoleaceae cyanobacterium MO_207.B10
TAGGGACGTTTCGCTATGCGACATGTTTGCGCAGCATTCCGGAACGGAAAACGCATTTTTGTTATGCAACGTCCGTACAGTTATCTATAGGATAGGGATCTTTGGAATAATGAATTTTGGTGTTGCTGAAATTTTGGGATGAATATTACAGCGCTTTTCAGTTGAGTAAACCAGAAAACTTTTGTAGGAGGTAGGGACGTTTCGCTATGCGACATGTTTGCGCAGCATTCCGGAACGGAAAACGCATTTTTGTTATGCAACGTCCGTAGGTCCTCAGGAGGCAAAGGCTAGTTTCAAAGCTCTACATCCTCAAAGTTGCAACCGAATACAAGTCTTCGATTATGCCCCGAGTGCAAATCGACTGTGGTTTATCAAGCATGAAAACTGCTGTAATGGATAATTACCTCTGGTTAAAACCGTTATTGATTGAATATAAAGAAATATTATTTCTTCTTTTCCCCTTGAAAGGGGAGGCTAATAAAGCTGAATTATTTAATTAATAATTGTTAATAATTGTTAATTATTCGTTTCCGAAAGGTGCATTTAATCCATTTTCTGCATCGGCAAAAACCTGAGAAAAATCCGCTGTACCATCTCCATCTGTATCGCGTAGTAAAAGTATTTGATCCTGGAAAAGTGATGTTACTAATACATCTCCAGTTGGAGTAACTCCTAACCAACGAGGATTTCCACTTTCAGGAAAAACATTATCAGCAAAAACATTAACGATAAATCCATCTGGAACTTGCAACACTGGGTCATCTGGAATTGGAGCAAAATCGGCACCATTACCAGTAAAAATACGACTAGCAGGAATTTCTGGTAAGGATTCTAGAGAAATAAAGATATCCTCTAATTCCAAAGGTTCGGTTTCTATAAGTCCGTTAGTTAGCATTATTTTTAGAGATGTTTTAGTTTCTGAATATTAGCAATAAATATACTATTCTAAATTTCCAAACCTAATCAAATATTAAGTTGCTATTTTTCCCTACAAATATACATCCTAGTATTTTAGATCGAGCAGCAACTAGACAAACAAATTTAACATTTTTTCTATTTTTTAATTTCAGGAGTATTTGATTAAGTTAGTATTAAGTTTTCCATACAAGCTAATGAAAGAAAATATTAATTCAATATTAAGTATAAATATTTTTCAATTACTCAATTAAATAATATCTAAATCTTGAGAAATTAGGTCTATATTTATTCGGTTAAAGATTTAAAATAAATTATATATCTGATGAAAAATTAGATTAAGTTTCCTGCTCTGAGTTATGTAAAAAAGTCTATGTAATTTATGGAAATATTGGATGAGCATTTTCGCTACTATAGAAAATTTATGTTGCTCAATGATATATAACACCTAATATCTATTACAATAAAAGTTGTCAAATTTAAACAGGTAAAATTTTGCCTGAATAGAGTGTAAACTAAAATTAGACAACCTAACATTATATTTAATTATGTCTGCTAAAAAACTCACAGGTAACGAAATTCGCCAAAAGTTTCTCGACTTTTACGCACAACGGGAACACCCTATTTTACCCAGTGCATCCCTAGTTCCGGAAGACCCCACAGTATTACTGACTATTGCGGGAATGTTACCTTTTAAACCCATATTTCTCGGACAACAACCCCGAAAATCTCCCCGCGCGACTACTTCCCAAAAATGTATCCGTACCAACGACATCGAAAATGTTGGTCGCACTGCGAGACATCACACTTTTTTTGAGATGTTGGGTAACTTCAGTTTTGGTGACTATTTTAAACCAGAGGCGATCGCTTTCGCTTGGGAACTTTCCACAAAAGTTTTCGGTTTACCACCAGAGCGTTTAGTTGTCAGCGTCTTCCGAGAGGATGATGAAGCGTTTGCTCTTTGGCGCGACCAAATTGGGATTCCGGCACATCGCATTCAACGGATGGATGAGGAGGATAATTTTTGGGCATCAGGCCCCACAGGCCCCTGTGGACCCTGTTCGGAAATTTATTATGATTTTCATCCAGAATTAGGGGATGATAACATTGATTTGGAAGACGACAGCAGGTTTATCGAATTTTATAATCTGGTGTTTATGCAATATAACCGGGATGCAGGGGGAAATTTAACTCCACTGGAAAACCGAAATATTGATACGGGGATGGGGTTAGAAAGGATGGCGCAAATATTACAAAAAGTGCCGAATAATTATGAAACTGACCTGATTTTTCCGATCATTAAAACTGCTGCGGATATTGCTGGTATCGACTATGCAAAAAGTGACGACAAAACTAAAGTTTCTCTGAAAGTCATTGGCGACCATGTGCGGGCAGTAGCTAATTTAATTGCTGATGGTGTGACTGCATCTAATGTTGGCAGGGGTTATATTTTGCGACGGTTAATTCGCCGAGTGGTGCGTCATGGTCGTTTGATTGGAATTTCTGGAGAGTTTACATCTAAAGTTGCGGAGACAGCGATCGCTCTTGCTGAGGATGTTTACCCTAATTTACGGGAACGGGAAAGTGCTATTCAAGCTGAGTTGCAACGGGAAGAGTCGGGTTTCCTGAAAACATTGGCGCGGGGTGAAAAACTGTTAGCAGAAGTTATGGCAAAACCGGAAACTCAGAAAAGCAAGCAAATTTCTGGGGAAGATGCTTTCAAGTTGTATGACACTTATGGTTTTCCATTGGAGTTGACTCAGGAAATAGCTGAAGAAAATGGTTTGACTGTTGATGTGAGTGGGTTTGACTCAGAAATGGAACAGGCGAAAGTCATCGCTCAGTTAGCACATCAAACTATTGACTTGACTGCCGAGGGTGGAGTCAAATTAGATGTTGACAAAACGGAATTTTTAGGGTACACAGATTTGACTTCCCCTGCACAGGTGATGGCATTAATAGCTGATGGCAAACAGGTTGAGGATGCGGAAACGGGTACTCAAGTGCAAATTGTACTTGACAAAACTCCTTTTTATGGTGAGTCTGGGGGGCAAATAGGCGATCGCGGTTTTCTGACTGGGGATAATGTGGTAGTGCGGATAGAAGACGTGCAAAAGCAAAATAATATTTTTGTGCATTTTGGTTCCGTGGAAAAGGGAACGTTAGAGTTAGGAATGACTGTGAATGCTGAAATAGATGGTGTTTGTCGCCGTCGAGCGCAGGCAAATCATACGGCGACTCATTTGTTACAAGCAGCTTTGCGTTCTTTGGTAGATTCGTCAATTTCTCAAGCGGGTTCCTTGGTATCTTTTGACCGTTTGCGGTTTGATTTTAATTGTCCGCGAGGCTTGAAACCGGAGGAAGTCGAGCAAGTGGAAGCACAGGTGAATAGTTGGATAGCTGAAGCACATCCGGCGACGGTTGCAGAAATGCCATTGGAAGTAGCAAAGTCAAAAGGAGCGGTTGCTATGTTTGGAGAAAAATATGCTGATGTGGTGCGGGTAGTTGACTATCCGGGAGTGTCGATGGAATTATGTGGGGGAACTCATGTAAATAATACGGCAGAAATTGGGATGTTTAAAATTATTTCAGAAGCTGGTATTTCCTCTGGGGTGCGCCGGATTGAAGCGGTGGCAGGTTTGGCAGTTTTAGATTATTTGAACGTCCGGGATGTTGTGGTTAAGGAATTGAGCGATCGCTTCAAAGCAAAACCGGAGGAGTTATCGGAGCGGGTGAGTAACTTGCAGCAAGAGTTGAAGGAGTCGCAGAAACAGTTGGAGGCGTTGAAAGGGGAGTTAGCAGTAGCGAAGTCTGACCAGTTGTTAGGGAATGCTGAGACTGTCGGTGAGTTTCAGATATTAGTAGCGGAGATGCCTGGAGTTGATGCGGAGGCGTTGAAAACTGCTGCGGAACGGTTACAACAAAAGTTGGGAGATAGTGCTGTGGTATTGGGTTCCGCGTTGGAGGAGAAGGTTAGTTTGGTTGCTGCTTTTAGTAAGTCTGTGAATGGTAAAGGTTTGCAAGCAGGGAAATTTATTGGCGGGATAGCGAAAATGTGTGGAGGGGGTGGCGGTGGCCGTCCGAACTTGGCGCAAGCAGGGGGTCGCGATCCGAGTAAGTTGAAGGAAGCGTTGGAAAGTGCGAGGGAGCAGTTAGTTGATGGGTTGAAGTAGGTTATAATTATAGGGTGTGCTGAAACACACCCTAATTTACTCAAAGTTATATTGTTTTCTAAACTAATCAAGCAAAATGGCAAATAATAAACGAAAACTCCGCCCTCGAATTAATTACAGACATACACTTTTAGAACTTTCAGTCAATAGAAAAGATCCCTGTGAAGTTATTAGGGAATTAATATCTAATTCTTACGATGCAGGAGCATCAATTATTGAAATTTATCCTTTGCTCCAATACTCAGGATTTATATTTTTTGATAATGGCATTGGTATAAGTGATAGGCAAAAAATTAATGGTGTAACTCCTTTAGATGCTTTTTTTTCGATTGGTCTTTCTACTAAAACAAAAGGAGATTCTATAGGTTATAAATGTCAAGGTTCAAAGCTTTGTTTTGCTTCTGGTAAGTTTGCATTAATAACTAGATGTAAAGACGAAGATGAAAGTTATTGGCGTAGAGTAATTATAGATAATCCCAGAGACACTTTAGATTCAGAAAATGAAAATGTTGAGGTTTCTGAAGATCGACAACCCTGGAACACATTGCTCAACCTATTACATCAACCTGATTCTCGAACAACCGCTATTTTACAACAATTAAATAAAGACTATTTTGATTCAAAGTTTAAAAGTGGTACTTTAATTTTAGTGAAGTATTTAGAAGTAGATAATTTCCCTCATTATTATAGTACCGATAACGACTATCCTTATATCAAAAGTTATATAAGATTTTATACGAGGCACGGGGATGTTAGAATATTACAGCCAGAAACAACAGGATTTAGTTCTGTAGCAGCGAAAAATTTTAAGACTTGTTCGACTTCATATAATGATAGATGTCATCTATTTCTTTGGAATTGTAGTAGTAAAACAGGAAATTTAGAGGAAATTCCTATAGGATATCCCTATGTAATTAGACCAGAAGTAATTCCTGGCTTAGAAAAATATGTGTCTTATAGTCCTGCTCAAATAAAACAGCTAACTAATGGAAAATTTTATGATAGAAGTGCAGATACTTTTAAATTTGGGGGTTTCAACTATTGTATTGCACTAGCTATTGATGGAAATCGTAGGGCACTTGACTATTATCAAGATTTAGATCGAGGTATATATAATCAATATAAAAAATCAGGAATTGAATTTACTTCTCAGAGAGGTACTTTTATTTGCTCAGAAGGAGTCAAGATTTGCCGATACAATGAAATATTTAGTCATGGCTCAATGCAAGAATATGCAGCTCTAAATGATAGTAAAGCACAGAGTCATTACTTGTTAGTAATAAATGGTAGCTTTAACCTAGTAACTGACAGAAATAATTTAAGTGAATCTTCTCTCAAAACTTTGAGAGATCCTCATTTCATAGAAAAAATTAAAGATTTTCTAGATCGAACATATAATCAGAGTAAAGTCTTTCAAGAGCTAATAGAAAGAATTGGAAATCAAGTTAGTCCTTCAAAAACTGAAGTCCAGGTCAAACAATTCAATAAAACTAAATCAAAAATCATAGAGCGTGACTATTTTTATATTCTTGATATTGAGCAATTAAAAGATAAAAAAATATTAGTTCCTATTACAGGAGAAGAACATGGAGTAGGTGCTTTATATACATTATTGTCTTATTTTGTTCCATCTGAGTCGCCTTATGCCCATTTATGGTTACGTCCTCTAACTTTTTCAGGGCAAGGAATTGATAGTATAGCTGCTGAGTACGGTGACAATAGAATAAATAAAGAATTAAAAGGTTTAGAATACAAATTTTTATTCGCAACTGATGAGCTATTTAACCATCCATTAGTTATAACCGATCAAATAATTTGTTGGGATATACATCAATCAGTAGTACCAGGTGAAACAGTAGATGATGGAGATTATGTTGGTGAGATAAATAAATCAGAGAAACTTCAAAAGATAGGATTTGAAATTATTAATATTGAGAGCAAGTCTGGTTCTGTTCACGATGATAAAATTTCCATAATATGTCTAAAAAAATTAATAGATAATACTTTTAATTGCCAGTGGAAAAAAAGTCGCTATAGTCAGAAAAAATCAGGAACAAAAAGCCGCAAAAGGTAACTATCAATTGTTAGTATAAAGTTAGTTATTTTTTAGCAATAAGGAGGGTATCAGCCCGCCTGAAAATTATTGATTTAGAAGTTTCAATCTACATGATTTGAAATATCTTCACTATTATTCCAGATAGGTATTCCGTCTTCAGGTTCAAACTTCACAGTTGGTTCATTTTTTTCAGGTTGTTTAGGTGGTTTTAGTTCCTGATAAGTATCAGACGGTTTCTGATTTTAGTTTTCATTTTGTTGTGAATTATTAGACATGGAGGCTATTATTTTGACAGAAAAGGACAACTCTAATATACAACTAATTTACGAATATGCGCAGCAGGTTTTAAAAGATTTAGATTCTAGTCAAAACACTTTAAATACTAAGTTAGGAACAGTTATTGGGTTTGATGCTATTATGATTCGTTTTTCGTCAGATTTACCTGATAATTCCCTGGTTTTAAATTTGCCAGACACAGACATTTGTTTAAAGTGTAAAATGTGCTTAATTCTAAAAATACTAACTCTTTGTAGCTTAATTATTTCTTTGATTTGTGGATTATGGGGATTTAAACCAAAAAAAGGAGGAACAAATATTCTGCCTCAAAAGTTGATTGAAAAATGTCTTAGTATTACTGAAGAGCGTTATAGGCGTTCATTAATTGAAGTTTGGAATCAGTCAATTATAGAGTTAGCTGAACTCAGAGACGCTACAGCTAAAATATTAAATAGAGCAGTTTTATTTCTTGGTTTTGCAGCTATTATATCAGCATTAGATGTGATATTGGCATCAATACTTAAATAAATTGCTTGTGTTTTAATTGTAATTATCAACCGATTGACATATATGAAAAAGTAGGAGTGATCGCTAATAATATGTTAAAATCAAAATAAGTCTATTTAACCATTCTAAAATAATAATTGTACTTAAAAATAACTCCAAACCCAACCATAGAACAAATAAAAGCTCTGATATTTCAGTTACCTATTCAGGAACAAATAACCCTGATAGAAGACCTTGAGGAAAGACTTGAAACTATCACCATGATGCAACTAGCAGAAACAGGTTTTTCACAGTGGAACGAACCAGAAGAAGATATTTACAATGTCGAATCCTAAACCTCAAGAAATTTGGTTAGTTCGCTTCCCTTTTAGCGATTTAACTTCTACAAAAGTTAGACCTGCACTAATTTTAGCAGTTCATAGAGAAGAAGCAATTATTTTAGGGATATTCTCGAAAGTTACTAATAGTAATTTACAAACTACTTGGGTATTAATGTCAGAAGAACATCCCAATTTCTTACAAACAGGTTTAAAAAGACTTCATTAATTAGGGCAGATAAAATTGCTACAGTTAGCAATTCAGTTTTTCACAAAAAAATAGGAGACTTACCATCAGAAATTTTTGTATTGGTACAAGAAGCGGTAAAAAATTCTCTGAATATTCCTTAAAGAAACTTTTGTCTATTAAAATAGCTGGTAAAAAAATGGGTTAACTATACACTATGATATAGATTTTTTAGGACATATTTGGAATAGTGTCAATTGGGAGCGATCGTGTGGCGGTAGAGATGATTAAATGATAATAGTGTAATGTGCGTTAGAACCTAATGTAGGTTGGGTTGAGGTCACGAAACCCAACATAACCCAGTATATAAACGTTTTTGTTGGGTTAAGCGAGAGCGCAACCCAACCTACAACTGGCAAAAAATAGTTTGATTGTATATGTATAAAGATTTTTTACTCGCTAGAATTGTAACCCCTAGAAAAACTATAGACATTGGTAGATGAACCGTTGGTATCAGAATATTTTAAAACTCTTGAAGTATAATAATCGGGTTCAGTATAAATCGTCTTTTAGCCAAGTTTCCTTTCTATTCTGGAAGGTCTGAACAGTCATTAAAATAACCTATTAGCGCTTCTCCAACACCCTTTGTAACTCCACCCGCTACGACTGATTTGGCTGCCCATCCAACACCAGGGAAAAAATCAAGGATGGAGTGAGCAACCTTACTACCAATAAGTGGAGCCGCAACTATCGTAAATACTTGCGCTGCTGCGGTTCTGTCCAAATCAACACCAAATATCGAGCCAACTTGCATAACCATTGTGATATCACCAGCACCCATTGCATAGTGTGAACCTGGAATCCAAGCCACTGCTACAAATCCCAAAGCCCACTTATCAATAGCTGAACGTGCTTGTGTTCTTGCTTGTGATTTACTGTATGCTGCCATATTTTAGCTGCTACCCTTTTTTAGTTTGCTTTACCCTTCAATTTTATTTCGTAATTTTTAGCTTTGCCAACTCTTAACAAGTACATTTAGTACCCAATTTTTCTCACCACTTTGAACCAATTTAGTATATTTAGTACATTTAGTTGAAAAAGTATATTTGACAGGATATACTGGACTAAATATTTATTAGTATCTACCTATGAATAGCGTTGAAGATGTCTTAAATTGGGCTGATAAAATCTTTAATCAAACAGGTGAAGAACTAACACCTATTCAGAAAAAAATACTAGAAGGTGCTTGGAAAGGAAAAAAACATCGTGAAATAGCTGAAGAACTTCATTGCAGCGAATCTCAGGTGAAAAAAGAAGCTGCTAAATTATGGAAAAAACTAGCTAAAGAATTAGGAGAAGACCTCAAGAAAAAAAATTTTCGTTATATGGTAGAGGAAAAACATAGCGCATCCAAAAATTCACGGTTATATCAGTGTTTATTACAACATGACAATGTTAATATTGGCGGTCAATTCATACAAACTATAGAAGATAAAAAAAGGCGATCGCCATCTTCTCCTGATACTACTCAAAACAAAAATCAATCTCCCATAATTAATCTCAAAGACGCACCGAAATTAACTTGCAATTCTCATCGCACATCAGAAATATCTACCCTCAAACAATGGATATTAGAAAGCAACATCCATCTAATAACAATATATGGATTAAATGGAATAGGAAAAAGCGCCCTTATTCTTAAACTTGTGGAAGAAATTAACACGGAATTCGACTACATTATTTGGAAAACCCTTGATGATGCTCCTCAACTTTCAACTCTAAAAACCGAGCTTAAAGAATTTTTTTCCCAATCCCAAGCAACTCCATTATCTACAATAATTGATTATTTTCGTGCTTATCGTTGCCTAGTCATTCTTGATGATGTAGAAAATATTTTTCAAAGCGGTGAATTAGCAGGTAACTACTTACCAGACTATAAAAACTACGGCAAATTTTTCAAGCAAATTGCCAGTTTATCTCATCAAAGTTGTCTAATCCTCATCAGTTGGGAAAAACCTAGAGAAATCGCTATCTTAGAAACAGAAAATAAGCCAATAAAAACTTTACATCTGAAAGGATTAGAACAAGAAGAAGCTACAAAAATTTTGAAACCAAAAAAATTAACAGATGAGGAAAAGTTCTCAGACTTAATAAATATTTATCAAGGTCATCCCACCTGGTTAAATATTATCGCTATAGCAATTATGGAAGTATATGATTCTAGTGTTTCCGATTTTTTAGCCGAGCAAAATGAGATTTATTTAGGTGACTTAGAAACAATTTTAGAATCTCACTTCGAGCGTTTATCTCCATTAGAAAAAAAGGTAACTTACTGGTTAGCAGCTCAAAATGAACCAGTACATATTTCTCAACGACCTACCAATAATGAATTATCTAAATCAGAATTTTCACAAGCCATCCAATCTTTATGTAGACGCAGCTTAGTGGAAAAAAAAGAATTAGAAAACCAATCTGTATTTCACCTTAATCCTGTATTTAAACAATATATTATTACAAAGCAGAAATAGTAGTGAATTGGGAAATTATCAACCTATTGATAGATATGAAAACGTAGGACTTATTGCTCATAGTATCCTATTAACTACTCTTAACTTTCTTGGTTTCATCCACTAGAAAAACTTAGGTAATCCTGCTTGTTTTAAAACTGCATTAGCTGTATGGCGTGATTTAATAGAATTATCTACTACGAATCGGTGTTCTGTAATTGGACTATACCAAATTTCATGGTCTCCCTTACCCTGTCGCTCGAAATAGCAATCTGCTTGTATGAGAATTTTTTTTAATTAGTGATGAAGCAATTTTAGGAAGCTATTTTGATTTGTTCTTCTCGATGACTGGTTAGTTTAAATTGAATATACCCAACATAATCAGAGGAAATTATATTGTTCAAAACCATTAATTCGGGAATCATTTCCCGAAGTTTTTGACTGAGTGCTTCAATGGTGTCTGCTTCTGTTGCTAATCCCGGAACATCAGCACTTGTTGCAACCCAAACCTTTGCTTCTACATCCCAGAATGATTCTACTTTATCAGTGATTTCTTGCTTCATAAAATATACATATTATAACCGTTGTTTTTGGTAATTGGTATAACTTGTCAAAAAAAGGTCTTAGTGATACCCTTCTAGTGAGGCTATTATAAAAAAAGGCCATAAAAAAACACACTGTCCGGCCAGACCTGCTCCTGATCGAGAGAACAACAGGAATTTATGGCCTAGACAAACTTTGGTGAGGTAGTCATGCGTCTTCGGAAAAATACAATTTTGACAAGTGGTTGCTTGTCCTTATTAATCTCGATGGGAGCAATGTATCCCGCGATCGCTGCTCCTGAAAATGAGAATATTGCCCAACGGCAAAGAACTCGTCGTGCTGGGGGAGCTAACCAAATGGAAATTGTTGGCTATATAAAAGCTATCACTGGTAATGTAGTCACTATTAAAGTAGATGAAGCAGAAGAATTAGGTCTTCCTGGTATTGCACCTAATGATGGTGAACCAACTTATGTGACAATACCGGAAGAAGAACGTGGTCAACTGCGAACTCTATATTTCTCGCCGATGCACAATGTACCTATCGCAGGTCTAGTACCAGGAATGCGGGTTTATGCAGTTGTTGGTAAAGACGCAGATAATCCAGAAAAACCTTGTGGTTGTATTGACTTCTTTAAAGTCATTCCAGACTACAATTATGAACGGGTGCAAGTTGTGTTACCAACTTATAATTTCCAAGGACCTCCTGATCTAACGTTCCCACCGCTTCAGCCACCACCACCAATTACACGGCCACCATCTCCACCACCTCCTGTGAGAGGACTTTGGTAATATAGATTAAGAATCTCTTTTAGAGAAATTTTTGATGCCATTGTTGATATGAAAACAGTGGCATCATTTGTTTTTTTCACAACTAATATAAGGGTTGGGAAACTAAATTTCTACTAACTAATATCAAGTAATACCAATTTGAAAAAAGAATGTGATGCTTGAGCCAACTTCAACTATTAACTAATTAATAATTTTTTTCGACTTTATCCCTTTGCTAACTAGCCTTTTTCTTTGTTTTTCCTCTGATTGCACCACACCCAAAACCCCACACCCAAAACCCAAGATTGATAATATTTTTAGCAAACATTTATCAATTTGGTATAATTCCTGCTTTTCTTCTAACTATTGAATTTAGGGACACTCCATGGAATATCCCTACAGGGTTGACTATTTTTTGAGTAACGCTTTAACAAACTTTATTAGGTGCGTTGCAACGCACCCTACAATTAATTAATTCTGACTCCTTAATAATAATCCTGAATCGCCTTAACTTCCAACGACCCAGACTTCAACGACCGAATAGCTGCCGCCGTTGCTTTCGCTCCCGCAATAGTCGTAATTAATGGCACTTTGTAATCCAACGAACTCCGGCGAATCTTAATCCCATCAGCGCGCGCTTCTTCCCCAGAAGGAGTAGTAATAATCAACTGAATTTCCCCATTCTTAATCCCATCTAGAACATTCGGACGCCCTTCGTGCAACTTCAACATCCAAGCTACATCTAAACCATGCAAGCACAAGATTTTCCGGGTTCCCTCAGTCGCTACTACTTTGAAACCTAACTCAATCAAATCCTTAACCACTGGTACAACTGCTTCCTTATGGCGATCGCTCATTGAGACAAACACAGTTCCCTCTAAAGGCAATTTTTGCCCTGCTGATAACTGCGCTTTAGCAAAGGCTTTACCAAAGTCAACGTCAATACCCATCGCTTCACCAGTGGAGCGCATTTCGGGTCCTAATATTGTATCTGTACCTGGAAACTTAGCAAACGGTAACACTGCCTCTTTCACCGATACATGAGAAGGCATCTTTTCCTCTACAAAACCTAGCTCTTGCAATTTGTTGCCAGCCATTACCCGTGATGCCATCTTTGCCAAGGGAGTTCCTATTGCTTTAGAAACAAAAGGTACTGTTCGTGATGCGCGGGGGTTAGCTTCCAAAATATATACGGTTTCACCCTGCACCGCAAACTGAATATTCATCAACCCAATAACATTCAGTGTTTTTGCTAATTCAATCGTCCACTTGCGAATGGTTTCCACTGCAGCGGGGGCTAGAGACTGATAAGGAATGGAACAAGCTGAGTCTCCAGAGTGAATACCCGCTTCCTCAATATGCTCCATTATGCCACCAATCACCACGTTACCTGTAGCATCAGCAATGGCGTCTACATCGACCTCAATGGCATTTTCTAAGAACTTGTCAATCAAAATCGGATGTTCCGGTTCCACCTGTACCGCAAACTTCATATAACGTTCCAACTCCGTGTCTGAATAAACAATTTCCATTGCTCTACCACCTAGAACATATGAAGGTCGTACTACTACCGGATAACCAATTTTTTGTGCTACTTGCAAAGCATCTTCATAACTGCGAGCAAGACCGTTTGCTGCTTGGCGAATATCTAAATCTCGTAAAATCTTCTCAAACCTTTCGCGGTCTTCTGCGGTGTCAATGGAGTCTGGTGAAGTACCCCAAATTTTTGTTTTTGTTTCTATTTTCCCTAAATATTTCTGGAGAGGAACGGCTAATTTGAGAGGTGTTTGTCCGCCAAATTGAATAATAATTCCTTCGGGACTTTCTGCTTCTATAATATTAAGTACGTCTTCTTTGGTTAGGGGTTCAAAATAGAGGCGATCGCTAGTATCATAGTCTGTGGAAACCGTTTCTGGGTTTGAGTTGACCATGATTGTCTCAAACCCATCTTCTCGCAAAGCATAACTAGCATGACAGCAACAATAGTCGAATTCTATCCCCTGACCGATACGGTTAGGTCCGCCTCCGAGAATCATTACTTTGCGTCTTTCTGAAGGCAATACTTCTGATTCTTCTTCGTAGGTGGAATAATAGTAAGGTGTCAGCGCTTCAAATTCAGCAGCACAGGTATCTACTGTTTTGTAAGCAGGTTTCACTCCTAAACTCAAGCGATAACTTCTAACTTCATCTTCGGTGGTTTTGGTGGCGTAGGCAATTTGGCGATCGCTAAATCCCTGACGCTTTATATCCCACATTTGCTCTTTTGTCAACTGGTCTAGGGAAGTGCGTTTGATTAACTTTTCTGTGTCGATCAAATCTCGCATCTTATCCAGGAACCAAATATCTATTCCTGTCAGCTCATAGATTTCTTCTATTGTCATCCCCAGTAACAAAGCATAACGTACTGTAAATAATCTCTCTGGGTTAGGTGTACGCAACCCGGAGCGTACTTGTTCTAAACTGGGCAACTTCTCCCAGCGATCGCAACCAAGTCCAGCTCTACCTGTTTCTAGGGAGCGCAATGCTTTCTGAAGTGACTCTTGGAATGTCCGACCAATTGCCATTGCTTCACCAACTGACTTCATCTGAGTTGTCAGCACTGCTTGGGAACCTGGAAATTTCTCAAATGCAAATCTAGGAATTTTTGTAACTACATAATCAATAGTGGGTTCAAAACTAGCTGGTGTTTTTTTGGTAATATCATTAGGAATTTCATCTAGACTGTAGCCAACTGCTAATTTTGCAGCCATTTTGGCAATGGGGAAACCTGTTGCTTTTGATGCTAAAGCTGAAGACCGACTTACCCGTGGGTTCATTTCGATCACAATTATATCTCCATTCACCGGGTTGACTGCAAACTGAATATTGGAGCCACCAGTTTCTACCCCTATTTCCCGAATAATTTTAATTGAAGCGTCTCGTAGTCGTTGATATTCTTTATCTGTTAATGTTTGAGCTGGAGCGACGGTAATAGAATCTCCAGTATGTACGCCCATGGGGTCGATGTTTTCGATCGAACAGATAATGACTACGTTATCTGCTAGGTCTCGCATTACTTCCAGTTCATATTCTTTCCAACCAATCAGTGATTTTTCCACTAATATTTGAGATACTGGACTAGCATCTATCCCTGCTTGAGCCATTACCTCATATTCTTCTTGATTGTAGGCAATACCTCCTCCCGTACCGCCCAAGGTAAAAGCAGGGCGAATGATTAGGGGATAACTGCCGATTTCGTTGGCGATCGCTTTAGCTTCTGGCCAGTTACTAGCAATACCAGACGGACAAACAGGGATACCAATTCGAGCCATTGCTTCTTTGAATAGCTGACGGTCTTCCGCCATTTCAATTGCTGGTAATTTGGCCCCTATTAGATCAACACCATATTTAGCTAATGTACCATTTTTAGCCAAAGATACTGCAATATTTAGAGCTGTCTGACCGCCCATGGTAGGTAGGACGGCATCTGGTCGTTCTTTGGCAATAACTTTTTCTACAAGTTCTGGTGTTAGGGGTTCAATATAGGTGCATTCGGCGATTTCTGGGTCTGTCATAATTGTCGCCGGATTGGAGTTCACCAGCACAACCTCGAATCCCTCTTCTCTCAGGGCTTTACAAGCTTGCGTACCACTATAATCAAATTCACAAGCTTGGCCAATTACAATGGGACCTGAACCAATAAGTAGGATTTTGCGTATATCTTGGCGTCGCGGCATAGATTTTTAATTACTAATTTTTTTGAGATATTAAGACCAAATCCAGACTATTTTAAGGGCTATACTACTGGTTGTGCTATAATATACATACCAATTTTATATTTGACTGTTCAAACCATTCAGGTATCAGCGGTCAGCCATCACTCAGAATACTAAGTTATTTTCAATTTTGAATTTCCACAAAACCTGATATATAATCTGTAAAAAAAATAATCTGTAAGTAAACAGTAGTTAGCTCTTAGATCTCAGCTATTAACATTTTATATTTGTAAAGATGAAGTAAAATTGAGAAATTGAGCTAAAATTTCAAATTACTCTCAAAGTAGATGAGTTAATATTCATCATTAATTAAAAACCTATTCAGGCATAACAATATAGAAAAAGCTGACTGCTAATACCTGAATGCTTACTATAATTTCGGGAAGCTGATTTATGAATACCTATTAAAAAATTTAAAAGTTATACAAGCAATATAAAATCTAGTTAGGTTTTTTGAATTATAGAAATATAGGTAAATAAAAAGATGAATGGCTCACAAATCTTAATGTTTGTAATAGGAATTTACTTCATTTGCGCTGCAATCTTTAATTGGAACTGGTTTATGAATATGCCTAAAGCCAGATTTTTCGTAGGTTTATTTGGTAGAAAGGGGGCAAGGTTATTTTATCTAACACTAGGACTGTTTTGTTTGATTGCGCCATTTTTTATACACAATTAGCTATTGAGCATTGCTGATTGGGTAATAATATTCAATCTTTGATAGAATTTACAACTATAGTTTTTTCTCTGAATTCTGACTTCTGAATTCTTTCTTGATAAAATTGATTTGATTCTTAAACTTTAATTGAGATATTCAATATGCCTAGAAATCCTGATGAATTTGCTATACACCTATTATTAGAAGGTGGCGCTCGCGAAGAAGTACGTTTTCTAACTCTAAAAGATTTTCAAACTTGGTACAGCGGGGTTGTAGTTCCAAAGCACGACTCTCAAGAGTTTGTCAATGTACCAATTAAGACTATTCAAGGAGAATATATGGTGGTTCGTCCTGCTGCTATAATTGCGATTAGGGTGGAACCTATCTTTAATTCTAGTGTTGATCGCTTTTAAAATTCGCTTTTAAAATTCGCTTTTAAAATTAGCTTTTAAAATTAGCTTTTAAAATTGTGTAGTTTCAAGTTGTTCTCCACTGAGAATTATTTTTGAGTTAACTAGTTAATGACTGAAAATCAGGTAATAGGTATCGATATAGGGGGAACAGCTATCAAACTGGGGCGCTTTGGCAAAGATGGCGTTTGTCATCAGTTTTTGACTGTCCCTACTCCTCAACCTGCTACGCCAAAAGCCGTAGTTGATGTGATGATAGAAGCAATTTTGCTATTGCAAAGCTCCACGAAGGCTACTTTCACGAAGAAGGAAACAGGGAACAAGCTTGGTGGCAAAGTTCAAGGAAATGATAACTGCTCAGAGGGAGGAGATAATGTCAAAAAACCTCAGTCGGACAACTCAGCAGTTATTCAAGCTATAGGTATTGGAGTTCCCGGCCCCACTGATGCCCAAGGTAGAATATCTAAGGTAGCGATTAACTTGAGTAACTGGCAAGAAGTTCCCCTAGCTGAATGGTTGGAAGCAAAGACGGGTTTGCCAGTGGTTATTGCTAATGATGCTAACTGTGCTGGTTTGGGAGAAGCTTGGTTAGGAGCAGGTAGTGAGTTTAAAAATATGATTATGCTTACCCTTGGTACAGGTGTTGGGGGAGCTATTATTTTAGATGGTAATTTGTTTGTGGGTCATCAAGGGGCTGCTGGAGAGTTGGGGTTAATTACTTTAAATCCTGATGGTCCTCGGTGTAATAGTGGTAATAATGGTTCTTTGGAACAATATATTTCTGTTCAAGCAGTTCGTCGGGCCACGGGTAAGGAACCTTTGGAATTAGCAAATTTGGCTGAAGTTGGAGACCAAAATGCTTTAGAATTTTGGCAAGATTATGGACGACTTTTAGGGGCCGGGTTGGCAAGTTTGATTTATGTTTTGACTCCAGAAGCAGTAATTATTGGAGGTGGGATGAGTGCTGCTGCAGAACTTTTTTTGCCTGTGACTAAGGCAGAAATTGAGCGACGGGTTCTTTTGAGTTCTCGTTCGGGTTTGCAGTTATTAACTGCTAAATTAGGTAATCAAGCGGGCATTGTAGGAGCAGCTAAGTTAGCTTGGAATCAATTAATAGAAGATTAAAATATTTTCTACGCATTACACTTATTTTCACCCTCTCGTAAATTACAGTTAAAAAAAAATTTAGGTGATAGGTTTTGGGTTGTAGAAGGCTGCGACTAAATCACTATCTCTAAAAAATTTTCTGCTATCCTAAGACAAAATTTGGTTATCCAGTAATAGCAATCCTTACTAGGTTCGATCGATACGCCCTTTTAATGGGAGGTGATCGAATCAGAAATTTAGGGATGAGGGTTTTGAGTTAGTTCATCCGGAAATTATGTTTTAAGAGTGGGCGAATTTTAGCAGAAGTCTTAAACTTAGGACTTATTAAACAAGATATTCACAGAAAAACTCTTACCATATCAAAATAATTATCTGGAAACAATATATTCTTCAACTCTTCATAATCTAGAGATAAAAATCATCATAACTTTACAGAATCTTCATCATACTCTAGTTAATTAACTGAATTTACTTAGATATACTTAAACTTATCAAATTTAATTAACAGATTAACTAATTGGCTATAAATAAGTATTGATAGTTAGGTCTAATTTCAGGGGATAAAAAATGCTTAATTTATTACAGAAAAAGACTATTACCCTATCATCTAGTTTGGCTGTCACTTTTGGAGGATTATTAGTTCCAGTAAACATGGCACAAGCTGCTGTTTTCAAGTTCACAATTGATGGATTAGATGGAAGTGGGTACATTAGTTTTGACGACGAGAGTGTGGATATATCCGTTGAGAGGGTGATAGTCCAGGGTTCCGATCTTAATAATGGCTACTTTGATTGGTCTTTTGGCGGCACAGCTTCCGCAAGGGAAGACATTTATGAGTGTGGATATTATTACTATCCAGGCTATGGAGAATATTACAACTGTGGAAGTTATCGCAATTATTCAGAGCGAGTGACATTAGATAGCGATATGGCCTATTGGTCTGGATCTGGATTTTCTGCATTTGATGATGCAGACTTTATATTCGAGAAAGGAGAATTGGTTGGTATTGATAATTATTCAGTGGATATAGATTATGATTGGCTTAGCGGTTGGACATATTCGTCGTTTTGGCTAAATTACCCTTCGGCAGGATTATCCTACCATTCTCTAGATTATATCGACTACCGCAATCATTGGATTCAAAGCGATTTAAATCACAGTGGCTCACAGCAATTTTCAACTATAGTTCCCTGGAAAAATCCTAATCCTCCAGTAGAGAAAGTTCCCGAACCGAGTACAGTTTTTGCCTTAGTTGGTATCGGTTTATTGTTAAATAAAAAGAAAAGGTCTCTGGGTAAAAATTCTTAAAAAGTGGTCTAGGGAAGAGGAGGTTTCCGTTTTCTCCAGTCCCGAAGGAAACGCCTTATCTAATCTACTAAGAGTCTGAAAAGATTAATTCTAACTAATGAATCGATGGCTAATATTCCTCAACATAATTCTTATTTTATCCCCTGATGTTAAGAAACTAGGGGGATATATCTTAAAATATTTGTAGCCATCAGCAATTCTGAGAAAGCCTTTAGACCTCCCCCTTACAAGTATGGTTTTAATTTTATTTTTTCAGGGTAAAGAATACCCAGTTACTTTATTAACAAATTCTAGAATTTTTTGATAAGATTCTGGATTACTTTGTGGATTAATAATAATATCTTTTGTACTATCTGGTAACCAAAAAGTTATCCTGCCATTCAATTCACAAGCAAATGTACTAATGCAATTCAAATCAATAAACCATTCATGGCGGTCATAAATAATTCTCACCCACCAATTATCCTCAACCTGATCCGTTATATGAATTTTTTTTTTGATATACTCTAAAACTAACGAATAAGACTCTTCAGAACCTTGTTTATTTAATATAATAGGCTCACTACTATTTGGCAACCAAAAAGTTATCCGATTGTTAGGTTGACAAGAAAAAGCAGTAATACTATCAAGGTCTATCAAGTATTTGCGTCTGTCATAATCTATTTTAATCCAGTAGGCCACACGACCCCCTCAAAGCTTTGATTTCTTGCATTTCCAAATAATTTTGCAAGTCTAGTAGGGGTAATTCATAAATTCCCCTTACACAACGATTGACATTTCATCTTTATTAAAAGAGTTGCACCACAGCTAAAAATTTCTCAAGAGCAACTATCATTGACCAATATTATTACTAAATCTGACAGTTAGTAATGCTGTTTTCAAATTATTAATAATTTGAAAGTAAACAGTAAAAAAAGATTCTCACAATTAATCTTTCTAAGCAATTATTCACTTAGTCAGAACTAAGGAAGAGAACCAGTGCTAACGACATCCTCTTGGGTAGCTTTAGCATCATTTATAGACAAATCATAACACCTTTCTACAGCACTGGCAGATTCAACAAACTGATGAAACAAAGGGTGGGGAGTGCTTGGTCGAGATTGAAACTCTGGATGAAATTGAGTAGCAATAAAAAAAGGATGACTAGGCAGTTCAATAATTTCTACTAACCTACCATCAGGAGAAGTCCCACTTATAACATATCCTGTTTCTAAGAATAAGTTCCGGTAAGCATTATTAAACTCATATCGATGGCGATGGCGTTCATAAATTACTTCCTGCTGATAGGTTTTAAAAGTTAATGTATCTGGCTGAAGACGACAAGGATAAAGACCTAATCGCATCGTACCGCCCAAGTCTACTACATCTTGTTGTTCGGGTAACAAATTAATTACTGGATTTGGTGTCTGAGGATTAAACTCTGCACTATGGGAATTTTCTAATTTAGCGATGTTGCGTGCCCACTCAATTACTGCACATTGCATTCCTAAACATAAGCCCAAAAAAGGAATTTTGTTCACCCGTGAATATTGAATTGCGGCTATTTTTCCGTCTATACCTCTGACTCCAAACCCACCTGGAACCAGAATTCCGTTAACCTTCTCTAGATAGGGTTGGGTTCCATTGGCCTCTACATCTTCGGAATTGACCCAGCTTACATTTAGATCCACTCCTACAGCTATTGCTGCGTGGCGTAATGCTTCTACTACTGATAAATAAGCATCACTAAGTTGAATATATTTTCCGACTATGGCAATTTCTACTATACGAGGACTGGCTTTTTGGGCCAATTCTGTTGGTCTTTCTTTTGCATCCCGGTGATAAAGGCGGTTGACCAGAGTTTGCCACTGACCTAAATTTGGCTGACGTTGTTCGAGGTTTAATAATTCTAAGGCTTGTACCGCTAGTCCTTCTGACTCTAACATTAGAGGTACTTCGTAAATACTTTGAGCATCTTGGGACGTAATTACAGACTCTACAGGTACGTCACAGAATTCTGACATTTTTTCTTTTAAACCTGTACTGAGTGGGCGATCGCATCTACAGACTAAAATATCTGGCTGGATACCAATGGAGCGCAACTCTTTGACTGAGTGTTGAGTGGGTTTAGTTTTCATCTCTCCGGCAGAGGGAATCCAAGGTACTAGGGTAACATGGATATACAAAACGTTGTTTCGGCCCACATCTTTGCGAAATTGCCGAATCGCTTCTAAGAATGGCTGAGACTCAATATCTCCTACGGTCCCTCCTATTTCTGTAATTACTACATCTGGATTGGCATTTCTGGCCACCCGATGTATCCTCTCTTTTATTTCGTTGGTAATATGGGGAATAACTTGAACGGTCCCGCCTTGATAGTCACCTCGCCGTTCTTTGTTAATTACTGCCTGATAAATTGAACCTTGAGTAACGCTGTTGAGGCGGGACATGGATGTATCTGTAAATCGTTCGTAGTGACCCAGGTCTAGGTCTGTTTCTGCTCCATCTTCTGTAACAAATACCTCTCCATGTTGGAAAGGACTCATTGTGCCTGGATCTACATTAATATAGGGGTCTAGTTTAAGAATTGAGACGGAATAATCCCGTGATTTGAGTAACCGCCCTAAGCTTGCTGCGACAATTCCTTTACCAATACTGGAAACTACTCCACCAGTTATGAATACAAATTTAGTCATAAGTTTTTTTGTAGAATGTTTTAGGTTTTAGGTGGTAGGTGAAAATACTAGAAAATTTTTCTAAGTTATGGTTTTTGGCATTTTTTATAGGTTTTAGGTTTTTAATAATCAGGTATTTATATTTATTTATTTCTTTCTTTATTTCTTTATTTATATTTACTATTTTCAAGCTCCAGGTTCACTCCTAAACTACCATATGGTATACTGTCTTGTTGTATAAGTTAATATCTTATCTATATCCGCCAATAAATCAACTCAAATCAAATTAAATAAACTTCAAAATAATATTACTACTCTTAGCTATTACAAACTATTTAATCTTTGTTGTCGAGAGGCAGAAAGTTAAATTGAGATTCGATTATACCCAATATTGAATTATCAATAAATATCTTAAATAATCCTAAATAATGCTAAAATTTAGCTTTAATAGTAAATGAGTAGTCTCCACCTGCTTCTAGTTGATAATCCCATTTTTCTAGAAACCTACCTAGAGGTTCTTGAATCAGAGCCCGTCCTTGAGAAGGATGAATATAAAGGGTTTTGCCCTGTCTAAAACGCCATTTAAAATACCAATCAAAAGACCCAGCACTAACTTCCCCTTCAATAGTGCCTTTTTGCCAAGATTGGTTAGTGACTCTGACATAAGCAGTAGTTTCTGGTAGACCCTTAGAACTCATTAATAGTTAAAAGTCACTTTTTTACTAATTCAAAAGTTATTTTACTAATTCAAAAGTCAAAAGTTATACAATTTTTTATATCAATCAAGTTGCTTTTAAACTCTTTCTGAATTATCAATTAAATTACCAATTAATTTAATTAATTTTCTTTTAGGGTAATAGTGCGACTGTTATAAAGACTCATCGCTTTTTCTATCCCTTGTTTGAGAGAAAGTTCGACTGCTTCTACAACTAACTCCAGCACTTGAGTCATTAATTGACTTTCTTGGGAGCTGAATTTTCCTAAAACATGACCAATTGTGTTTGGGTCTCCAGTTTCAGCAGTTGCAGTTTTTGGTTTACCAATACCAATTCGCAGACGTGGGAATTCTTGGGTTCCCAAATGAGCGATCGC
This sequence comes from Microcoleaceae cyanobacterium MO_207.B10, assembly GCA_030064835.1. Classification (GTDB taxonomy): domain Bacteria; phylum Cyanobacteriota; class Cyanobacteriia; order Cyanobacteriales; family Microcoleaceae; genus JASJEE01. Next base: position 22,236 of record JASJEE010000011.1, read on the forward strand.
TGACTTCATCCCATTATGGCCACCTGCGGAACCTGACAACCTTAGTCGTAGTCGCCCCATTGGTAAGTCCATATCATCATATATTATTAGCACAGAGGACGGTGGTAGCTTATACCAATCTACCACCGCCCTAATTGCTTGGCCTGACCTATTCATATAAGTTAAAGGCTTCAGTAAGCCAATTTTCTCAGCTTTTGGCCCTCTCCCTTCTCCAAATTCGGCTTTAAATTTACGATTTTCAGATAAAGAAGTATGCCAAGTATCAGCTATACTATCTACTGCAGCAAATCCGATATTGTGCCTAGTCTTATCGTATTTTGGCTCTGGATTTCCTAATCCTACAATTAATTTAGGAATCACTAAATTTTGCCCTGGCGCAACCTCTTTCATTTCTTTTTCAGTCAAAATTAAATAGTCAAAATTTTAATAGTTTTTAGATTGGCTCAGGTTCAATTTTTTTTTACTATTTACCGAATAATTAATAAGGTGAATTATTAATTAAATAATTCAGCTTTATTAGTCTCCCTTTTTAAGGAAAAAAAATTATTCTTTTCCTTTTAGTCAATCCTCTCCCTTTTCAGAAAAGGTCATTATCAATTATCAATTATCCATTAATTAAAATTAGCTTTTATCAGCCACATCTGGTTGAGAAGAAACATTTACCACCTCTTTTGGTTCTGATTCGGCTTCGTATTTACTAGCTTTGGGTGCTACTTCTAACTGTTTTGCCTCTTTTTTAAACTCATTTTCAAACTCTTTAGCTCCTTCTTTAAAGCTATTGATTGCTTGCCCTAAACTACGACCAATTTCTGGCAGTTTTTTCGGACCAAAGATTAAAAGAGCTACTCCCAGAATGACAATCATTTCTGGTAAGCCAATACCAAATATATTCACGTTCTGATTCTCCTAAAATTTAGTTGAAGTTAGCATCAGTATATATAGTAGATAGGGCTAGGAAAATTCAGGATGAGTGAACTTCTCAGCCCTACTATTTAATTTACTTTACTTAGTTAGACTTGCCCAGTCTACATCAACATTCTCTAACAACAACGAAGAGTTGTAAATTTGGAGAATAATTAACAAGAAGACAAAAAATAAACCCATAAAAACGGCCATCAATGGTGTGGTTCCCCAACCGGGTGTTACTTTACCATACTCTGAGTTTAGTGGTTTGAGGATGTCTCCTAATCCAGTTCTTTGTGTCATAGGTTTTGAAGTAATCTATTTCAGCAGAATTTTTTAATGTTTTTGAGATTAACTCCACTTTATTATAAGTAAGTGTGGAGATTCTCAGATCGTTATGAGAGTTTCCTCTTTAGATTAACCAACTTTACAACCAAGTATCTCTGATGAGCAAGCTCTACAACTTTTGCTCGTCAAATATCAAGGATTAAAAAGCCTAGCTTAGTTGATTTCAGAGGGTTCTATCTCCAGAGGACAGGGAGAGGGAGAGAGGGGGAGAGGGGGAGACGCGGAGATGGGGTATTACGGTGTGTCCTTGTCGTCATCGGGACAGGGGGATTTCTCACAAGGGTATGCTTTTAACAAGAAAAGAAGGGATAACATGGGTCAGAGAAAGTAGACTAGGGTAGAAAGTGGACAAGGAAACAGAAAAAAGGAACATTCAAATACTGTTCCTAAATCTGGATTTAATCGCAAATACATAGCTTGTATGTTTTGTCAAGTTTTATCTTAAGAAAGATTTTTATAAAGCATAGCCTTGAAAGCTGATGGCTGAGTTGCTGAGGTGCTATTTCAAGGTAAACTCAAAGTCTTCATTTTCCCTACGATAGCTTAATTTTTTTGTGGAAAAAAGACTGTACTTTTCTCAATTCCTAACTTACTTGGTTTAGCGCTGCTGCTGAAATTTTGGGACTAATTGGCTCCAAAACAAGGATAATTTTCCCCAGTTTTTAGATGGATATTATATATTATGTTATGTATAACACTCATAATTTTAATGAATTATATGGAACCTGCAACAGTTCTTAGTATTTCTGTAGGCGTAATGCTCGTGGCCATTACTGGATTTTCCATTTACACAGCCTTTGGGCCTCCGGGTAAGGAGTTGAGAGACCCCTTTGATGAGCATGAAGATTAAGACACCTATAAAACCAATTTGATATCTATTAGACCTCTGGTGGAAAAGAGGGAGTAGGGAGTAGGTAGGGATTAGGGAGAAATAATTGATGATTTCTACTCGATAATTGATTTTATTTTTTATTATCGGAGATGTCTATTTAAAAAGAGAGAGGGGAATGTGGGAGGTGTGGAAGGTGTGGGACTTATGATTGCCCAGAATGTGGGTTGTCAATAGACAGAGATTTAAACGCCAGTATCAATTTGAGAGATGTGATCGGCTCGATCATGAATTCCTGTGGATGAGTAACCTCCGAGGGCCTCCGTAGGGACTTTGGATGCAACGTCCGTACAGCAGGAAGTAAACAGCAGGTTGTCACTTTATGTGACGCTTTGTATTAGTTTTATAGAGCAGATGTGAGAAATATGGGATGGATATTTGGTGTTTATTTTTCAACCTGGAAGGGAAGCTACCAGGTGCGTCGTGCAAGGATGAGTGCATTGCCTTGGGCGGGTTTACCGACAGTTACACAACTGTCTTTAGGGCAGCGTCTATGGATAAAGATACCCGGAGGACGCGGAGTCCCATCCGCTTTTTCCCATATTCCTTCCCTCCATCTTCTTGACTCCTGGTAAAAAACGGACATCGTGCAAAAATATACCAAATGGGTTTGATAAACTCAAGAAAGCTTTCACAACATTTAATTAATTGGCGATGTAGCTACCACTAGGCTCGGCCAAAACTGACAAACAAACCTTTAGCTATCAGCGCTTCAAATACCAAACTCTTTGCTGAGTCCTGAATGCTTTACTACCGAAACCAGTTAAAATACAGGTTTGAATCCTTTATTTTAGTTTGAGTTTCATGGGCAACACATTTGGGCACCTATTTCGGATCACAACCTTCGGCGAATCCCATGGTGGAGGGGTAGGAGTTGTAATTGACGGTTGCCCACCAAGGTTAGAAATAGATGTTAAAGAAATTCAATATGAATTAGATCGTAGGCGTCCAGGGCAAAGCAAAATTACTACGCCCCGCAAAGAGAGTGATACTTGTGAAATACTGTCAGGGGTATTTGAGGGTCAAACTCTGGGTACGCCAATTATGATTTTGGTCAGAAATAAGGATGCTCGTCCCCAAGATTATCAGGAGATGGCTATAAAATATCGTCCATCTCATGCAGATGCAACTTATGATGCTAAATATGGTATTAGAAATTGGCAAGGTGGGGGACGCTCTTCGGCACGGGAGACAATTGGACGGGTAGCAGCAGGGGCGATCGCTAAAAAAATTATCAAACAATATTCTGATATGGAAATTGTGGGGTATGTTAAACGCATCAAAAATTTAGAGGCCATTGTTGACCCCAAAACAGTTACCGTAGAACAAGTAGAAAGTAATATTGTTCGTTGTCCAGATGCCGAGTGTGCAGAGAGGATGATTGAATTAGTAGAGGAAATAAGGGATGTGGGGGATTCTTTGGGGGGTGTAGTGGAATGTGTGGCACGGAATGTGGCTAAAGGTTTGGGTTCTCCTGTATTTGATAAACTAGAGGCAGATTTAGCTAAGGGTGTAATGTCTTTGCCAGCTAGCAAAGGATTTGAAATTGGCTCGGGTTTTGCAGGTACTAATCTGACAGGTAGCGAGCATAATGATGAATTTTATACAGATGACCAAGGTAATATTCGCACTGTGACAAATCGTTCTGGGGGGATACAGGGTGGTATCTCTAATGGAGAAAATATTATTTTGCGGGTGGCCTTTAAGCCAACTGCTACAATTCGGAAAGAGCAGCGGACTGTTAGTCGTGAAGGTGACGAGACATCCTTAGCAGCAAAGGGAAGACATGATCCTTGTGTTTTACCGAGAGCTGTGCCTATGGTAGAAGCAATGGTGGCTATAGTGTTATGCGATCATTTATTGCGTCATCATGGACAATGTAAGACTTTAAACTAAAAAAATTGATATGGAAAGTAAGTATTCTTCTATAGTTGTAAATCAAGATGAGATTAATTCCCCTAATTTGTTTGAAGACATGGGGGATTTTGTAGTTAAGTTTTGGGGGGTGCGAGGTAGCGTTCCTACCCCAGGAAAAGATACTGTTAGATATGGCGGAAATACTTCCTGTCTGGAAATGGAAATAGCTGGTAAGCGTTTGATATTTGATGGCGGTACTGGTATGCGAGAGTTAGGGGAAGACTTGATGCAGGAAATTCCAGTGGAAGCTTATATATTTTTTACTCATTATCATTGGGACCATATTCAGGGTTTTCCATTGTTTACTCCTGCTTTTACCCCAGGGAATTGTTTTCATATTTATGGAGCTATTCCTCCAGAAGGAAAGTCAATGAAACAGCATTTTATTGATAGAGTATTACATTATAACTCTCCTGTACCGATTAAAGGTATGCAGGCAGATTTGCGATTTTATGAACTCCAGCATGGACAAAAAATGAGGCTGCATGGTATTGAGATTGAGACTGGTTCTTTAAATCATCCTAATACAGCAATGGGATATCGGGTGACATGGAAGGGACGTAGTGCAGTTTATTGTTCTGACACAGAGCATTTTCCTGATGGTTTAGATGAGAGTGTCGTAAATTTGGCGCGAAATGCTGATGTATTAATCTATGATGCTATGTACACTGATGATGAGTATCATAATCCTAAGTCTTCTAAAGTTGGTTGGGGACATTCGACTTGGCAAGAAGCAATCAAAGTTGCTGAAGTTGCTGGAGTGAAGCGAATCGTAATTTTTCACCACGAACCTACTCACAGTGATGATTTTATGGATCAGATTGCAGAAAAAGTCAAAGCAGTTTGTCCACAGGCAGTTATGGCCCGCGAGGGTTTGATACTACCTGTGGGGATTTAATCTGGGAGATTGCATTAGCAGAAATTAGTCAAAAAAATTAAGTGCTTATGCAAAATTAATTCCACATTTTATGATAAATCTCCTACTCTTATCCATAAATTATCAATTATTTATCCCTATTCCCTGTTCCTTTTTCCCTGTTCCCTATCTCAACTAGGAAATTCCTAAAAGCACGACTAGTTAGTACAAATTTAATAGTAACTGCTGACGATATTCTTTACTGAGTGAATTGTCATCTCCTAGTATGTTAAATATAGCTAACATTGCCTTGCGTGCGCCGTCATTTTTATATCTACGATTTGTACTTACTAGACCTAAAAATAATTCTAGTGCTTGTTCATAGTTGGCTGATAATGTTAGACTACAAGCTTTTGCATAGGTTTGATCTAGTTCACTATCACCAGGATTTTCTGCTTCTTGTTTAAAATGAATTAGTGCTTTTACTTGCTGTATTTGGGGATAATATTCTCGGTTATTTTCTCCAAGGGTTTCTATTAGTTTGTTAGCTTCTTCTAAGCGATTTAAACTGATCAGAAATTTGGCAGCTTCTATAATTATTGTAGGATTATTAGGGTATTTGTGAAATAACTGATCTAACAAACTTTTTGCTTGTTGAAAATCACCGGATTTTGTCAAATTTTGTAGTGTTTCTAATTCTGTTTCTAGTTCTGAATTGAGGTTAAGTTCTGCAAGTAGTTGTCGCAGTTTTGGTTCTGACATAACTCCGACAAAACCTGGTTTAACTTCTCCTTGAGTAACGATTCTGACATCTGGTACTCCTTCTATTTGATATGTTTGAGCTAAGTCTGGATTTTGATCGACATCGACTTTAGCTAAGATAAAGTTATATTCTTGAACTAGCTTTTCTAAGGTTGGTTTGAGAATTTTACACGGACCGCACCAAGTAGCGTAGAAGTCTACTAAAACTGGTTTTTCGTGAGAATTTTCTAATACTTCGGTGGGAAAGGTGGTGCTGTTAACTTCTATTGATGTGCCCATAGAATTCCTGCAATAATTTATTTTTTGTGTTCTTAAATATTATGTCGGAATGAATCTAAATTTTGTTGATTTAGATGAACTTATTGGATATTTTTAAGAAAAAGTTAATAAGTTTGGTTATTACTTAAAAGTGGTTATAAAATAAAGATTAATTTATTTGATAGCTGTCAGCAAAACATATATAATATTTTTTTTGTTTTAATTACATATTTGTTATCGTAACAAGGGGTGAGGAAAGAACGAGATGTTTAATTATTTTGATGTTTTGATGTTTTTCTACTGGGGTAATAGGAAGTAGGAAAAACCGTTGTTAGTAAAAATTTGGAGTTGATTTAATTAAAATTAATTAGGGTTTACTGAAAAAGTATTTTGGTAAGGGTAGGAGTCAGTATAAATGGGAGTTGTAGAGGAGTTAGTAGGAATAATACTGGCTTAATTTTTCTGCCCTAGTCAGTATTAAAGCAGGGCTATTTCATTCTCAAATTTGCCATTTTATATATTTACGAGAATACCTTATTGCCTGCTTTAGACAACGCATCTTTAGCTATCTGTAAAGCCAGTAAATTCATTGCCAAAATCTAGAATGAAATGACCCTGTGTAAAATCAATTATACATTTTATCAGACATCTCCAATCTTATCTATTAAATTCTCAATTATTTCTCTCTATTTATTATTCCCTATTCCCTATTCCCTATTCCCTGTTCCCTCTCTCAACTAGGAAATTTATTTTTTATGACTACTTATTGTATACTAATAGTTAAGTTAGAATTTCCCACTTTATAGTGATGTAGAAACTTCCAGATTACTTCAATGTAATTTGATTTTTTCAACCAATATTATGACAAGTTCTCTCATTTTACAGCGCTTTCCGATGTTATGAGGTACAAGTATCGCGGTCAAGATGCCTGCACTACAAGACATTCAATTCACGCCTTAAGTTATACCAATTTGATAAATGTTTGCTACAAATTCAAATTGGGGTAGTCCTGCATAGTAATGGGGAAAATATATAGAACCCCTAAGTGTATCTCTGAAAAATTAGGCGATATAGCTGCAGCTAGGCTCCGGCAACGCTAATCTCTTGAGCATTAATCGAATAAAACAAAGATTAATCTTGGCAGTAGCATTTTCCAGAGTTCTCTCAAAATTTTTGCTCAAGCTTTTACATCTCTCCATCCAAGAGTTAGCTCTCTCAATTACCCACCTTGCTTTGACTCGAACAAATCCTGTTTTTCCTTCCTGTTTTTTCTCTGCCTTTGATGGTTTTGGTGATAGTTTCAACCGAATTTTGGTCATAATCCCTGGATAAATTTTCTTTAACTCTTCTATTATCTTTTCGGGGTGATATCCATTATCAAGTAAGATAGTAATTTTAGGAATATTGACTGGTTTGGATTGAAAATAGTCAATATTGTCTGACAACATTTCTATTAATCCTACATCATCAGATACGGATGCCTTGGTACAATGAGTGAAAAAAGGAAAACCAAGACTATCTACTGCTAGGTGTCTTTTGATACCGTTAGTAGCCTTGTAAAAACAAAATCCCTAAAATATAATAAAAACTTATCTATTTTTTGAGTTGGCCTACAGCTAACTGTCAGATTGGCAATTACCACCATGAGAGGGCAATTGCTTACAAGAGCAACAAAGCAAAAACTAATGACAGAGAAAAAATTGTTAGATTCTAAATCTAATGAAACAAATGGTAGAATGGAAACCTCAATTAATGAGATCGACACTTTACCAATTCAATCTGAGGCTGCTAACTTTAAAGCGAAAGGCAAAAAAAAGAAGTGGATTTGTGTTAGTCTCCTAGTAATTGTTTTAGCAACAACTTTCGGCAGTTTAAAATTTCTGCAGAATCAAAATATTTCTGCTAAACCAACCTCAGAAAGTTCTCTTCCCAATATCCTTTCTGTTAAAGCTATCCCCATAAAATTAGTCAACTCCTACTCAGTTTCCCAAAGTTATACAGGAATTGTAGAAGCAAAAAGAACCAGTGAACTTGGTTTTGAACAATCTGGTTTACTTACATCTATATATATAGAAGAAGGAGAAAAAGTAGCAAAAGGAGAAGCGATCGCTCAACTGGACACTAGCCAAACAAAAGCGCAACGAGCAGTATTAATAGCTCAGAAAGAAAGAGCGATCGCTACCCTCAAAGAATTACAAAGGGGACCGAGGGTAGAAGTTATTGCAGCGACTCGTGCATCCCTTGCTCAGGAACAAGCTAGATTACAAGAACTGCAAAGGGGACCGAGGATAGAAGTTATTGCAGCGACTCGTGCATCCCTTGCTCAGGAACAAGCTAGATTACAAGAACTACAAACGGGACCCCGTACCGAAGATATTAAAGCTGCTCGTTCGGCATTATTAGACTTAGAGGAACAGGTAGAATTAGCTGAAATTCGGGAAAAAAGACGTGAAGGACTTTATAAAGAGGGAGCAATTTCTCTAGAACAATTTGATGAAGCTTCTACTGAGACTGATACTCTTAATGCCAGACTTGAGAAAGCGCGGAGTGAATTAGAAAAGCTAAAAACAGGAACCCGTTCGGAACAAATAGAAGCTCAAAAAGCGAGGGTCGCTCAGATGCAAAGTCAGTTAGATGAACTTATTACCGGAACTCGCTCCGAACAAATAGAAGCTCAAAAAGCGAGGGTCGCTCAGGTGCAAAGTCAGTTAGATGAACTTATTGCTGGAACTCGTTCGGAACAAATAGAAGCTCAAAAAGCGAGGGTCGCTCAGGTGCAAAGTCAGTTAGATGAACTTATTGCTGGAACTCGCATCGAACAGATAGAAGCTCAAAAAGCAGAAGTTAAACGTTTCGAGGCACAAATTTCAGAAATTGATGTTGTTCTGAGAAAGGGTGTTCTTTATGCTCCTTTTTCTGGTACTGTTTCAGTTCGTCATTTAGATGAAGGAGTTGTGGTTAATGCTGGTCAGAGTGTTGTGCGTTTAGTGGAGGGTGGGGAAAGGAAGGTTAGGGTTGGGGTCCCGCCGAGTCAAGTTGGTCGTTTGAGGGTAGGTCGTTTGGAGGAAGTAAGGGTTGGAGAGAGAAGGTATAGTGCGGAAGTGCTGTCGATTTTACCGGAGGTAGATTCTATGACTAGGACTCAAGGTGTGATTTTGGCTCTACCTCAAGCTATTGCTCCGGGTAGTGTTGTGCGGTTGAAACTTAATCGGATTGAAAATATGGAGGGATACTGGTTGCCGACTTCTGCTTTGGTTTGGGGAGAGCGGGGGTTATTGGCTTGTTTTGCTTTGGTTTCTCCCCAGAAGTCAGATTTGGATTTACCTTTGGGAACTTATCAGACTGAAAAAAGAATGGTTGAGGTTTTGCATACGGAGGGCGATCGGAGTTTGGTGCGGGGAGTGTTGCAATCGGGAGATTTGGTTGTGACTACTGGAACTAATCAATTAGCTCCTGGGCAGTTAGTGAAGTCAGAAGTTAGAAGTCAAAGGTAACTCTTGAATCAGTTTGAGCATTTATAGCTGAGTAATATTTTCTATTGCTTTATAGGCAATAAAATTCCATCACAAAAAACTGAGTAATATTTCCTATTGCTACATACGCAATAAAAGTCAATGTGGCAAAACTAAGCAAAAATTCCGATTGCTCTATAGGCAATAAAATTCCATCACAAAAAACTGAGTAATATTTCCTATTGCTATATACGCAATAAAACTAAATACCATCTCACTAAGTAAAAATTCTTATTGCTCTATAGGCAATAAAATTCCATCACAAAAAACTGAGTAATATTTCCTATTGCTATATACGCAATAAAACCAAATACCATCTCACTAAGCAAAAATTCTTATTACTCTATAGGCAATAAAATTCCATCACAAAAAACCGAGTAATATTTCCTATTGCTATATACGCAATAAAACCAAATACCATCTCACTAAGCAAAAATTCTTATTGCTACAAAGGATAAACCTGATAGATTTTTTGATAGGAGAAAAATTCATAACTGATAACTAATAACTGATAACTGATAACTGATAACTAATAACTGATAACTGATAACTGATAACTGATAACTGATAACTGATAACTGATAACTGAAATGACTACTTTATTTTACCGAAACTTTCGATTATTAATCCTGGCAATACTAATAATTGTTGCCTGGGGAATATCATCTTTGTTCGCATTGCCACGACTTGAAGACCCAGAATTAGTTTCCCGCCTTGCCATTATCAGAACTTCTTGGCCGGGAGCTGATGCCGAACAAGTAGAAACATTAATCACAGAAAAAATAGAATCTGAACTATCTGAAATTGAAGAAATTAAAAACTATGATTCAACTTCTAGAGCAGGCAGTTCAATTATGTATATTGAACTAATAGATTCCCTCGAAGAAATAGACTCTGATACAGTTTGGTTAAGAATTAGAGAGCGGTTAAATACAGTTGATTCTCTATTACCTGCTGGTGCAAGTAAAGCACGATTAGAAGAACTTGAAATTAAAGCTTATGCCATGATTACTGCTTTAACCTGGTCACAAGATACAAAGCCAAATTATGCAATTCTTAACCGTTTATCTGAATTATTAAAGGATGAATTATTAGCATTACCAGGAACGGAAAAAGTTGACAAATTTGGCAATCCTCAAGAAGAAATATTAGTAGAAGTTGATGCTGCTCAGTTAGCTAGTATTGGTCTCACAACTCAACAATTATCAGCACAAATTCAACAGAGTGATGCTAAGGTTTCCTCTGGTCTATTTCGCGGTCAAAATAATGATTTACTGCTGGAAGTTAATTCAGATTTAGATTCTTTGGAGAGGATTAGGAATATTCCCATTAGCTTTAGTAACCAAGGGCAGTTTACTCGACTTGGTGACATTGCTGAAGTCAGAAAAACAATTACTGAACCCATGAGTGAAATAGCATTAATTAATGGTCGTCCGGCTTCTGGTTTAGCTGCATTTGTTCAATCAGATTATCAAATAGATATCTGGGTAAAATCGGCAGAAGCAGTCATAGAAAAATTCCGCAAAGAGCTTGGTCAAGGTCTGGAACTTGAAATTGTTTTTAATCAAAGTAATTATATTACTACTCGTTTAAAAACTCTGATTTTGAACCTATTAATCAGTGGGATGCTGGTACTTGGGATTACTGTATTTTTAATGGGTTGGAAATCGGCAATTGTTGTGGGTTTAGCATTACCATTATCAAGTTGTATGGTTTTAGGAATGATGAGATTTCTCAATGTTCCTCTACATCAAATGTCAATAACCGGATTAATTGTGGCTTTAGGATTATTAATTGATACAGCAATTATTGTTGTTGATGAAGTTAGCAGAAATATAGTTTCTGGATTAAAAGCTGAAGTTGCTATTCAGAAAGCAATTAATCATTTATTTATGCCATTAACAGCATCAACTTTGACTACAGCTCTAGCGTTTTTACCAACTGTTTTAATGGGTGGTCCGAGTGGAGAATTTGTTGGTAGTATTGGTATTAGTGTGATTTTAGCTGTTATTTCTTCTTTACTATTTTCTTTGACAATAGGTTCTAGTTTGGCAGGAAAATTATACCACGATCATCGCGATAATTTTTCCCAGAATACTCAACAAAAATGGTGGCAAACTGGATTTAGAAATTCCTATTTAACCCAGCTTTATCAATTCAGTCTAAGAAGTATATTTAGCAATCCCTGGTTAGGAATATTATTAGGTTTAATATTACCGATAACTGGGTTAATTCAAGTCAGCACTTTGCCAGAACAATTCTTTCCTCAAGTAGACAGAGACCAACTGCAAATAGAATTAGAATTATCTGCTTTAAACTCTATTGAAAAAACTAAAAATACGGCTATAGAAGTCAGAAACCTACTGTTAAAAAATCCAGAAATTCAGGAAGTGCAATGGCGTTTAGGACGTGGTTTTCCTCGGTATTACTACAATTTAGTATTAGGTAAACAAGGATACTCAAATTATGCTCAAGGATTTTTACAGTTAAATTTAACTGCTAAATCAGAATTAGCTAACAAACTCCAAGCAGAAGTTGATATTGCATTCCCTGAAGCTCAAATTTTGATTAGAAAATTAGAACAAGGACCTCCCTTTTATGCACCAGTAGAAATCAGAATTTATGGTTCTAATTTAAAACGTTTACAAGAATTAGGAGAACAAGCAAGAAGTCTTTTACTTCAAGTTCCGAATGTAACTCATACCCGCGATACTTTAAGTGAAGTTCGACCTCAATTACACCTACAAATAAATGAAGAAGAAGTTCGTTTAGCAGGATTAAATCGTACCTCTCTTTCACAACAATTAGAAACTTCATTAGAGGGAAATTTAGGAGGTTCAATAATTGAAGATACGGAAGAAATACCAGTGCGAGTGCGAGTATCCAATGCTCAACGGGGAGATATTAATCAAATTAGGTCTTTAGATTTACAACCTACTGGTTCGAGTTTAAACCAAAACCGATTTAGTGCCACTGATACAATACCTCTTTCAGCTCTAGCAGAAGTAAAATTAAAGCCTGAATTTTCAGTTATTAGCAGACGTAATGGCAGACGGATAAATTCGATTCAAGGTTTTATTGCTGCTGGAGTTTTACCTTCTGAAGTTTTGAAGGAGTGGCAACAAAAATTAGATGATGCCAACTTTAAGTTACCATCCGGGTATTGGTTGGAAGTTGCTGGAGAGGCAGGACAAAAAGATGATGCTGAAGCAGATTTGTTGACTACAGTACCTATGGTATTTTTATTAGCAACTTCAATTTTGGTTTTATCTTTAAATTCCTTCCGAGCAACTGCTATTATTGGCGGTGTTGCTATTTGTGCTATTGGTTTAGGATTTTTCAGTTTGTGGTTATTTGGCTATCCCTTCGGTTTTATGAGTATCATCGGCACATTTGGTTTAGTGGGAATTGCTATTAATGACTCAGTGGTAGTTTTAGCTGCCATTCTGAAAGACGAAGAAGCATCCACAGGCAACCGTCGAGCTATTCGCCAAGTCGTTATGGGTTCCACTCGTCATGTGATTGCTACCACCTTAACTACAATGATCGGGTTTGTTCCTTTATTGGTACAAGGTGGTCGCTTTTGGCCTCCTTTAGCCGTGGCGATCGCTGGTGGTGTTGGTGGTTTGACTCTTGTTGCTCTCTATTTGGTTCCCTGTTCCTATTTACTGCTGGCAAATTTTGGTAGAGGAAAATCGAAAATTCCCAGGACTTCAGGGAATAAAACTATATAGTATAGAAGTATCTCCGCAAAGCTCACTCAGGGTTTTTGGCAAAGGAGTCAGGCTCACGGGGTGATTTCCTGCGCAATGCTGCGCAAACGCTAATCACCCGCACAGAAGTCAGAAGATTGAGAAATAAAATCGGGAAAAAAGTAGAATTTAGGCGCTCATCTTCCCACACTTTCAATTGGCTACTAACTATTGACTACAAGAAACAGCAAAAAGACTTTTGATCAGCAAACCCTATTTAAAGGCTGGCTTTACTAGATTATTATTTGTTTCATAGTCACTACAATTGATTGCTGTTTCAGTGAGTGCGCTGTAAGGATGTACGGTACATTTTAAACGATAGTCTCCTGTAAAAAAT
>JASJEE010000182.1 GCA_030064835.1 Microcoleaceae cyanobacterium MO_207.B10
AATAGTCATTTCAGTTATCAGTTATCAGTTATCAGTTATCAGTTATCAGTTTATCAGTTTATCAGTTTATCAGTTAACAGTACCTCCTACTTGAGCTGGAGGCTTAATTCCCAAATTTTTAACCGAAAAATTTGGGGATTTTATCTAAAATTTTGAAGGATAGGAATATTTACACTTGTTCTGTTTCATTTCTACCACCTAACACCTAACACCTAACACCTAAAAACCAACTAATGTAGCAATATTTTTTTCAAAAAATATATTTTATCATGTCTCAATAATATTTTAAGATTCCAATCCAGATGCCAAACTACTCAAAGAATCACCTGTAACGCGACAGATACGCCACTCATCCAAAATAGAAGCGCCAATACGTTTATAAAATCCGATTGCAGGTTCATTCCAATCTAAAACACTCCATTCCAAACGCCCACAATTCCGGGATATTGCCAATTGCGCTACATAAGTCACTAATTTTTTACCGATACCTTGTCCTCGGTATTCGGGTAAGACAAATAAATCTTCTATATAAATTCCCGGTTGAGTCAGAAAAGTTGAGTAGTTATGAAAGAACAGAGAAAACCCCACAGGTTGACTAGCAACTTCAGCAATAATAGCTTCAGCGTAGGGGATATCACCAAATAAATGAGCTTCCAGAGAAGCGGCGTTACCTGTGACAGCATGAGATAACTTTTCATACTCAGCTAACGCCTTGATTAGTTCAAATAATACAGCTACATCTGCTGACGTAGCAGGCCGTAAATTTAATTCATCCACTGACATTATTTAACCAAATTTAACCAACTATTTTTAAAATCGATTTAACCACTCTTTCAAACGTTCAGCAACTTGGGGACGACGTAACTTTCGCATTGCCTTAGCTTGAATTTGTCTGACTCGTTCTCGTGAAAGATTAATCATGCGACTAACTTCATCAAGAGTATGAGGTTCCCCTGTCAGTAAACCATACCGTAGAGTGATGACATCTTGTTCACGATTGCTCAACACATGATTTAATACCTCTAATATATCCTGGCGCATCATCATGTCATTCATCTGCGCTTCTGGAGTAGTATTTTCATTATCTTCTAGGAAATCTAGGAGTTCGGTATTTTCATCTGTACCTAAGCGATGATTGAGAGAGAGTGTTTTCCGACGGATTTGCTGGAGGTTACGCAGTTGTTTATGAGATACTTCTAGCGCTTTAGCCATTTCTCCATCAGTAGGGATGCGGTTCAGTTCCCGACGTAAGTCACGGTAGACTCGTTTGAGTTTGTTAATTTGTTCAACTACATGAACTGGTAAGCGAATAGTCCGTCCTTGATTAGCAATGGTACGAGTGATTCCTTGACGAATCCACCAATAGGCGTAGGTAGAAAACTTATAACCTTTCTCTGGATCGAATTTTTCTGTAGCCCGATTTAGTCCTAATGCTCCCTCTTGAATTAAATCTAGGAAAGGTACTCCGCGATTTAGATAACGTTTGGCGATGGAAACTACTAGACGGAGGTTGGAGCTAATCATCCGGCGTTTTGCAGCTCGACATTGATGCAGTCGATGGTCTAGTTGTGATTCTTTTACACCTACGGCTGATGCTATTTCTGGTTTTGTAGGTGGTCGTCCTAATTCTTTTTCTAGTTTTTCTGGCAGTTGCTCAAGGATGACTAATTCTTGGATCAGTCGAGCTAACTCTACTTCTTCTTTCGGATCGAGCAGAGGATAACGAGACATTTGTTTGAACAAAGAGCCTACAGCATCATCGACATCTTGTTGATTTTCTGAGACTGGAATAGTTACAGTCTGTGTATTCATATTATATTCCTCCCGATGTTGAGCTTCTTCATGTAGGGATTCGGCAATCATCAAACTCATTTTTTGCATTTGCTCTGCCATGTATGAGTCATTGGTGGAGGCTGAAAGATTGGTTTGACGCTTACCTGAATCCTCTGTTAGTAGAATTCTCATTTTGTTTTTTCCTATTATAATAGTTTGCAAACCGTTGATGTTTTGGTACAATCGTCAATATGTATGCGTTTATACCATAATTTCTTAATGATTAGTTCACAATCACATAGAGTCAGATTCGGATTCTAAAATTCTTTCCGATATACCAGATTTTGTGATTTATGTCAATATATAACTAAGAGAGATACCAGTGACGCAACACTACTACGAACACAATTATATCCCTCTCAACTTATCAAATGTCGATTTTCCAAGATTTACCGCAGTAAATTTACATTACTAAACAATTACTTAACATTTAGTTATCAGTTTAAAGGCTGACAACAATATCCATTTCAAACCCTAAGTCTTAAATTGGCTGTATTAATAAATACAAATTCTCTGATTTATATCTTAAATTTTTTGTTTGATTTAAGATAATTGAAATAACTACAATTATATTAAGATGTAACAAAATTAACGGCGTTTTCAGTTTATTGATGTTAGATAAATTAGGAACTAAATTTGGGGCTTAATGATAAGTGCGATCGCAAAGGGTTGCATCAGCAGTATCGTAATTACAGCAAATTCCAACTAGATGAAGTACAGATATTAATGTTCAAATCTCTCTATTGCTGGCAAGATTCCCGCAATGGTTGTACCTTTACTAAGGTTAAATCTGCTGTAATATTACGTCTCATTAAATAACTGTAATAAACAATTTTTCCCCATATCGTAGAGACGTTCCATGGAACGTCCCTACATTGGGGTTAATTAATGTTACTTGATATAATACCATTCACGACTTAGCTGTGATCAATTCAGCAGGTAAGCGTTTAAAGGAAAGTCGTTCATTTTCGACATCGACAAAAATAGTGTCGCCGTCGTTAAATTCACTACGCAAAATTCCTTTAGCAATTTGCGTTTCTAACTCTCGCTGAATAGCTCGCTTCAATGGACGCGCCCCATAAACAGGATCGTATCCAACCTCTGCCAAAAAATCAACAGCAGTATCAGCAAGCTTCAATGACATCTTACGTTCAGCTAACCGTTTCTCTAGGCGCACAATTTGTAAATGTACAATTTCTCGCAACTGCTCTTTCTGCAACCCATGGAAAATAATGGTTTCATCAATACGGTTGAGAAACTCTGGCCGGAAAGCAGAACGCAATGCTTCCATGACGCGACTTTGCACCTGCTCATAATCATCGGTAACATCCAAAATAAACTGAGAACCAATATTGCTGGTCATAATAATCACGCTATTTTTGAAGTCAACCTTATGACCTTGAGCATCAGTTACGCGGCCATCATCCAATATTTGCAGCATGATATTAAACACATCTGGATGGGCTTTTTCAATTTCATCAAACAAAATTACGGTGTAGGGGCGACGACGAATAGCTTCGGTTAACTGACCGCCTTCATCATAACCGACATATCCAGGAGGTGCGCCAATTAAGCGAGACACAGCGTGTTTTTCCATATACTCAGACATATCTATACGCACCATCGCGTCTTCGGTGTCAAATAAATATGCTGCCAATGCTTTGCCTAATTCTGTTTTACCGACACCAGTAGGTCCGAGGAAAATAAAACTAGCTACTGGGCGGTTAGGATCGGCTAAACCTGCTCGCGAACGCTGAATTGCATCAGCTACTGCCGTCACAGCTTCATCCTGCCCAATAACTCGCTGATGCAGCTCTGACTCCAAGTGCAAGAGTTTTTCTTTTTCTGACTCAACTAACTTGCTGATCGGGATGCCAGTCCATTTTGAGATAATCTCGGCAATATCAGATTCTGTCACCTCTTCCCGGAGCAAAGTTTGCCCACTGGTTTGAGTTGCTTCGAGTTTAACCTCCGCTTCTTGCACTTGTTTTTGCAGGGTGATCAGTTTGCCGTATTTTAACTCAGCAGCACGGTTGAGGTCATAATTGCGCTCGGCTTGCTGAATTTCGATGTTGACTTTATCAATTTCTTCTTTGAGGGTCTGAATTTTACTGATGACGCCTTTTTCTGCTTCCCACTGAGCGTTGAGGGAGTGTTGTTCTTCTTTGAGGTTAGCGAGGTCTTTTTCTAGCCTTTCTAACCTTTCTTTAGAAGCAGCATCACTTTCTTTTTGTAGTGATAACCGCTCCATTTCTAGTTGCAGAATTTTGCGGTCAATTTCATCAAGTTCTTCTGGTTTGGAGGTTATTTCCATTTTCAGTTTGGCTGCAGCTTCGTCTACTAGGTCGATGGCTTTGTCTGGTAGGAAGCGATCGCTAATATATCGAGTAGATAAAGTAGCCGCAGCAACTAGGGAACTATCTGATATTTTGACACCGTGATGCACTTCATAACGTTCTTTGAGACCCCGTAAAATTGAGATTGTGTCTTCTACACTGGGTTGATCGACGTAAACTTGTTGGAAACGACGTTCGAGGGCAGCGTCTTTTTCGATGTATTTACGGTACTCATCAAGAGTTGTTGCGCCAATACATCGCAGTTCGCCTCTAGCTAACATTGGTTTGAGCAGGTTGCCTGCATCCATTGCGCCTTGGGTTGCACCTGCACCGACAACGGTATGAATTTCATCTATAAATAGAATGACTTTCCCGTCTGAGTCGGTGACTTCTTTGAGAACAGCTTTCAGACGTTCTTCAAATTCACCCCTAAATTTGGCTCCTGCTATTAATGCACCCATATCGAGGGCGATGAGTTGACGGTTTTTCAGGGACTGGGGTACGTCTCCGGCGATGATGCGTTGAGCTAAACCTTCCGCGATCGCTGTTTTTCCGACTCCGGGTTCGCCTATTAATACTGGGTTGTTTTTGGTACGACGACTGAGTATTTGAATGGTACGTCTAATTTCGTCGTCGCGCCCAATAACTGGGTCGAGTTTGCCGAGACGAGCAAATTCTGTGAGGTCGCGACCGTATTTTTCGAGGGCTTCGTATTTGCCTTCTGGGTTTTTGTCTGTTACTTTTTGGTTGCCTCTAATTTGGGTAATTATGTCTTTGAGTTTGGCTTCATCAAGTTTGAATTCTTGATACAGGTTTTTGCCAAAGCGAGCGTCTTTGAGGTAAGCAAGTATGAGATGTTCGACGGAGATGTATTCGTCTCCGTATTCTTTGCGATAGTTGTCTGCGTTGTCTAATAAGGTGTCGAGACTGCGACCTAAGTAAACGTTACTTTCTGCATTTTTAATTTTTGGTTGACGCTTAATGAATGTGTCTGTGCGTTCTTGTAGTTGGGAAGTGGAAATTCCTGCTTTGTTCAAAAGGTTAGTTGCTAGTCCATCTTGTTCTAGCAAAGCTTTCATTAAGTGTTCACTTTCGATTTGTTGTTGTTGTGCGGTTTTTACGATATCTGGAGTACGGGATATCGCTTCCCAGGCTTTTTCTGTAAATTGGTTAGGATTATTTAGTTGCATATATTTTGTTTCCTTTATTTTATTTATACATCTTTAATTTTATGGTAACTTCTCATTATGCTTAAATTTTAGTAGAAAAAACCGTTTTTTATGATCGGGTATTAACTCTGATGCTAGTTTCTAGCTTTTAGCTTAATTATTATTCTTTTTCGTTATAGAGCATATTTCTGGTTTATGATGTACATGGCGTGAATTGAATCTCTTGTAGTGCGGGCATCTTGCCCGCTAGGTCTGTACCTCATAACATCGGGAAGCGCTGTATATTCTCTACTTTTGGGGTACGGTTTTCCCTAACTTTTAATTTTTTTCTTTTCCTGCGTAAGTATTCTTAACCTTTTATAGTGTTTCTCAACCTCGTGATACTATTTCATACAAATTTAAAAAAAGAATGTTACGAATGGTAAGGGCGATAAAAAGACTTTTAATAAGATATCCCTTTGACAAAAAAGATTATTTCCGACCTAAAACATGGTATTAAAGGAATTCCCCTACGACTCCTGACTCCTAAAAAATCCCCTATTCATTTGTAGCAAACATTTATCAAAATGGTATCACTTAAAAAATGTCACAAATATTTGGTAACTTCTGAAGTGAAATAACAAGCTGAAATTACTTTAAAACTTAGGTTTCAAGTTATTACAGCGGTTTTCATGTCGGTAGACCAAAGTAGGGACGTTGCATGCAATGTCCCTACTGGGTTTGGTTGATGGCGACGTGGTTTATCAAGAGCGAAAAGCGCTGTAAAATCTTACTTATGACCCCCGTCTCCACGATAGAGCTAATTCTTTGTCGTCAGAGAATATTTGCCACCCTATATTTTTTGAGTCCCAGACTTCCCACACTTCCCAGACTTCCGAGACTTCCCAGACTTCCGAGACTTCCCAGACTTCCGAGACTTCCCAGACTTCCGAGACTTCCCACACTTCCGAGACTTCTCACACTTCCGAGACTTCCCACACTTTCGACACTTCCCACACTTCCCACAGTTCCCACACTCTCCTCCTTTTTTCTAAGCGTGACAATAAATAGACCCTGCGACTCCACGGGGGGAAGCTTTAGTGAAAGGGTATGAGATACAGTTATCTTTTTGTCTTTTATTCCCTGTTCTTTCAAACACACAAATGAGCTTACCTCACGCTTTTTGGGAATTGCTATACCAATACTAATTACCTTTTTTATTCTTCGTAATTCTGCTAAATGACTACCCGTTCTGGAAACCAAACAGTGAATGTAGAACCTACTCCATGTTTACTTTTAACGGATATTTTCGCTCCCATTCTCTCACATAAACGTTGACAAATTGCTAACCCTAAACCTGTACCACCATAACGTCTAGTAGTAGAAGCGTCTGCTTGGGTGAATGGTTTAAATATCTGCTCTAATTGTTCTTTTGTCATACCAATACCATTATCACTGACTCGAAAAACTATGAATTGATCTGAATTCTTGAACAACTGAGCAACTTTTCGTGGATAATTTTTTAGTTTCTTATTGTTTAGTCTTTCGACAGTAAGAGTAATTGTACCATTTTCTGTAAATTTTGCTGCATTACTAAGTAGATTAAGTAGTACCTGTCTGACTTTCGGCATATCTGCATACATACTGCCCAGATTTTCTCCTAATACTAATTTTAAGGTATTGCGATTTTTTTCTGCGAGATTTTTAGCAGTGCTAATTACGTCTTCAACTAAACTATTGACATCAATACTTTCTAAATAAAGTGTAACTTGACCTGCTTCTATTTTGGAAATATCGAGGATATCACTAATCATTTCTAATAAGTGTTTCCCTGCTATTTTAATTCTTTCTAGATCGGGTGTAAACTCCTCGAATCCTTCTTCTGAAGCTTCTTCGTATAAAATTTCACTATAACCAATGATAGCGTTCAGGGGTGTACGCAGTTCGTGACTCATCGTGGCTAGAAATGCACTTTTGGAACGGTTTGCTGCTTCTGCTTTCTTTTTAGCTTCTTGGAGTTGTTCTGTGTATTCTGCTACTCTACCAATTAATTGATTCAAAGATGATGTTAATTTTCCTACTTCGTCATTTGTGGTAACAGGAAGTTGTAGTTCAAAGTTTGCTTCTTCTGTAACTTGTTGGGCAACTTTTGTTATCGCTTTTAGTGGACTGGCGATCGCCTTACTTGTCAGTATCGCCATGATCGCTGCGACTGCTATTGATAATAGTAAGCTGGCTATTAGTAATTTTATTCCTAATGTTTCTGCTTTTTGATAATCTTTTAGTCCCTGTTCTACTTTTTGATCAAAATTAATTCTTAACTCTTCTGAATCTTGTAATAATTCTTCTAGGGTTGTAGTAACTTTACTATTGGAGATTTTATTAATTAATGCTATAGATTTTGTTGTAACATCCGATTGATTTAATATTTCTTTGATTTCTGGCGCGATATTTTCTAACTGATTAATATATACTTTAAGAAATTCAGCATAAGTTTTTTGAAATTCTTGCAGATTAATTTTATTTTCTACAGTCTTGTTATCTATATTTTCCGCAGATTTAATTTGTTGAAAAAGAGCATTAATTTCATAAAAATTTGATAAATTTTGCGATGCTTGTGCTGCTAATTTTTTCGGATTACTGCTTAATGTCGGCAACTCATTTTGAATACTTTTGATCAGCAATACTTTTTTAGTTAAATTTGAAAGTAAATCGACTTTTTCTTGATTGAGATTTATTTGTTGTCTAATTTGATGTTTATAACTTAACTCAAAGATTCGTCCTGTGAGTGTTCCCAAAGTAGCAATGGTAATTGCCAAAGCATACCCAAAACCTATTTTTTGCCTGATTCCTATATTACGAAACAGCGCTGTTAGTCCAGTTTGATTCTGGACTATAGACTGTTTTTTTGCTCTAGAAGTTAAAGACATTTGTTCTGGTAATCTTTGGCCATGATTATATAGTATATTTTATTTTAATCGAATATCCAACTTGGCCTTGTTCATGTTAAATCTTTGATTGGTGCCAAGTGTTAATACTTATAGAAATACATCTTTTCTCTATTAGGGACTTCCGCAGAAATAAAATACCAGTAAAGAAAATTGTAGGTTGAGTGGAATGAAGCAAAAACCAACAAAATAATCGGTACATTATTAACTCGCGAGTCTTATACCATGAGATGTCATTATTGGCAATCACCATCAGATGAAATTATTGGCGATAAATTTACTAGTTTAATTTACTGGTTTAATTTACAAGATTCAGAATAAATTTCCCTCACCAGGATAAGATAATTGTCGAAATCTGGAAAAAATCACTTTCTAACCCAATTTTTTTGTGGCTATATTAGCAATATAGAGGCTAACTTATTAATACTAGAAGTTGAAATTGTTCCACTATGTTTAGATATTCAAAACATACTGAATACTGGTTTTATTAAGTGCCGTTAATATCTTATAATTATGATAATCTCGGTCATAATTATCACCTAATTTTCTCTAAAAAAGGGTAAGAAAAACTTTTAGAGTTTTTCGCAACCAGCTATTAGAAAATGCACCAATATGTTTTACCAAATTTCTAAATGTTTGCTACAAACGAGCGCGGTTATTTCTAGTAGTCAATAGCCAATAGTCAGTGGTCAGTAGAGATAGCTTATTCATCATTTTTTCTCTGAAATAATTCTTTTTTATCAAAGATATATCTGAGTTAAAGTATTTTTTTTGACCCAATTATTTGTAAAATTTCCCCGCCGGAGTCTATCCTCGCGTAGACGGGGGCGAGGGCAGGCTTTTTTCAAATTGGTATTCTATAAACAAAAAAACGTTCACCTGGTTTGAGGACTGGCAAAATTTATTGTAAAGTGTTGGTTAGATTAGGTAGTTAACATAGAACTAGGGTAGTAAATAATTTTATCTATACTATTATCTTTCCATTTTAACTGTTTAGCAATTCCTAACTATAAATCCACCCTAATATGATATTTGTGATTTTGTTTTCTGAGGTAGGGGTATATAGACAGGGATTGGGTTCAACCCCTATGAAATTAATATCTTTTGGATTATGGGGTGATTTCAGTTATCTGTTAATAGTTAACAGTAATCAGTTAATAGTTAGCCTCCTATGGTCGGAACTTTCCTCTGGAATGCTAGGCAAAGGTTAACAGTAAATCTGCAATAAGGAGGCTTGAAATTTGGAATATTTTCTTTTTTATCCCCTTACAAGGGGAGTCTTTATACCATAATTTTTCGGTAATATGAGATTTGGTATCTAGGAAAACTATATTAATACAGATTTCATGCAAGTGGGCAAGTCAGTTTTGTTTGGGCTTATCTAGTAATTGATTGTATAGTCTACTTCCCTGAAATATCATCTAACCAAACAATACATTTTGTATAATAATTGTACTTTCATTGAGATTAAGTTAAAATTTTTGCTCAAAAAATTTCTAGATATATAAAATTATTGATTTTTACCTACAATAATTTCTTGTTTATTCTTGGCAAAACTTAAATAGATATAATTCGTCTGGCAGCTCAGAAGCAACTTCTAACTCTACACTTTCTGGCACAAATAGTACCATTCCAAATTCGCAGGTTTCTGTTGAACATTTATCTGGTCTTGCCGTTATTCGATACTCAATCTTTTCTGTGGGAGTAAAAGAAATTACTGGAATACCATCTTGTTTTTCATCATTAGCTATCTTCTCTCCTTCCTCATTTTTGAGAGTTAGATTTAAGTCATTACAATTATCATCACATACTCCTAAGATAGTGTAAGAAGTATCAGAAGATAACTTAGCTGTAAAGGGAACTTCTACTTTTTCTTTAACTTTACCTATTAAGGGCCAAAATACCAATTTTCTACCAGCTTTTTTTTGCTCTTCTACTGTTTTTTTTAATTTACAAATGACCTGTTCTTTTTCAACACTAAGTTCTAGGCTGGCAGCCGTAGCAATCATTGCACTACCTAATACAAAACCCACTGCTGCTAAAACCAATTTTTTTACATCCATTGATTCACCCAAGGAATTTTTTTTTATTAACTACAGTCAGGATTTTAACATACCTTTTGCACAATAAAAAGCTGTGAACTAATACTAGTTTGATAAAATTTTTCTCCATTGGCTTTGTGGGTAGGTGGTCATTTCAGTTATCAGTTATCAGTACCTCTAGCTGAAACAAAAGCCTTGACATTTGCAATATTCTCTTTTTTATCCCCTAACAATTAACAATTAATAATTAACAATTAATAATTAATAATTAGGGCGTGCTGAAAAAGTATTTTGATGGAGGGTAGGAGTCAGGATAAATGGGGGTTATAGAGGATGTCTTAGGAAGAATAGTCCCTTAATTTTTCTGCCCTAGTGAGACTTTAATTCTAACTTTTTGAACCCTTTGGACTTAAAAGCTTGCTCTTTTGCCAGAACTAAAAATGTTAAAACCATTGACAGTTAAAGGTTTTAGATTTAATCACCAAAACCTAATTAATAATTATTAACTATCGACTTTTCATTATTAATTATTCGCTCAATAAATCTGATTTATTATCTATTTTGTTTCCATCCAGTTTTGCCCGGCATGAATATCTATTATTAATGGTACTCTTAACTGTACGGCATTTTCCATTGTAGATTTAATCGTATTTTGCAATTCTTCCCACTCATTAGGTGGCACTTCAAATACTAATTCATCATGGACTTGTAATAATAATCGTGCTTGATAATTTGGCAATATTTCATGCAATTTTACCATTGCTATTTTAATAATATCTGCACTGGAACCTTGAATTGGTGAGTTGGCTGCTGCTCTTAAAAGTTGAGCATCATTTTGACTGAAACGTTTGAATTCTTCTAGGTTTATTTCTTCTGGTTTTTTGCCTTTTAAATCACGGAGAGTTTTAGATTCAAATTCAAAATAACGCCGACGACCTAATATAGTTTCGACATAACCTTGAGCGATCGCTTCTTGTTTTAATTTATCTAAATAAGCAAATACTTGGGAATATTGCTGTTTATATTTATCTAAAAATTGTTTACTTTCTTTGACACTCATTCCGACAGACCGTGCTAATTTTTGTGCGCCCATACCGTAAATTACACCAAAATTTATTGTCTTACCGACACGACGTTCATCTGATGTAATTTCTGCTTTTTCAAATAATAGTTTTGCCGTGACGGTATGCACGTCTTGATTATTTTGATAAGCTTCTATTAAGACTGGTTCTTGACTCAAATGTGCTAATATTCTTAACTCAATTTGAGAATAATCTGCTGCTACTAATAACCAATCATCTTTCGGGATAAATGCTTTACGAATTTGCCGAGAAAATTCGGTGCCAATGGGAATATTTTGTAAGTTTGGGTCTGAGGAAGATAAACGCCCTGTGTCTGTTTGAGTTTGATTAAAATTTGTATGAACTCGCTGAGTATCTTTACGAACTAATTTTGGTATGGCTTCGACATAGGTAGAAAAAAGTTTATACAAAGTTCGGTGATTTAAAATTTCATCAATAATTGGATGATGTTCTGTTTCTGCTTGTAATTTTTCTAAAACAACTACGTCTGTGGAATAGCCTGTCTTAATTCTTCGAGATTTTTTCCGATTTTGATTCAGGATATCGAATAGCAGTTCGCTTAATTGAGATGGTGAATTGAGGTTTAAAAAGTTACTGGTTTCTGCTTGGTTAATTTGTTTTTGGAGAGTTTCTAAATCTTGTTTTTTTGGTTTTGGTAATTTGGTGATATATGCTTTTAATATTGAGCTGGAGATTGCTTTTTTCAATTCTTGTTGATTAGTGAATAAATCTGGTTCTATTTTTTGGATTTCTGATGTGAGATATTTTTGTAAATTTTCACTTTTTATAGTTTTAAAAGCTCTTTTCTCAATCTGTTCTAAATTTTCTTTGAGTTGTATTGAGAATTTTTTGAGGTACTCGACATCAATTCTAATTCCTTGATATTCCATTTCAGCTAGAACAGATTCTAATGGCTGTTCTACATCTAATAATAATTTATGCAATAATTTGTCGGTAGGTTGATTTTTATCAGCTTTTTCTAATTCTATGCTTAATTTTTCTACTAACTTATATGTGACAAAAACCTGAGTACCACAGTAGTGAGCAACTTTAAGAATATCTAAGTCGGCAATAGTTTGATTTTTAGAAACCACATCATCATAACTTTTTAAGTTTATTTCCACATCTCTGAGATATCTAATACATATTTCTTCGAGACTATGTTTTGCTCCAGGATTTAATATATAACTTGCTAACATTGTGTCAAAAACCACTCCA
>JASJEE010000183.1 GCA_030064835.1 Microcoleaceae cyanobacterium MO_207.B10
ATTCTAGATTTTGGCAATGAATTTACTGGCTTTACAGATAGCTAAAGATGCGTTGTCTAAAGCTGGCAATAAGGTATTCTCGTAAATATATAAAATGGAAAAGTTGAGAATGAAATAGCCCTTTCAAAATATCATTCAATCTCTGGAAATAATTAACCCTTATAATCCGGGAGTTACTAACACCATTAAAGATACCTACTTAGATGTTAAAGCAGTTTTAGATAATGGTTATACAGTGATTATTGAAATGCAAGTCTTAAACGTAGAATAATTTGAAAAACGAGTAATTTATAACCTAGTCAAAGCTTATGGAAATCAACTAGATGTAGGAGAAGGCTATCTTATGTTAAAGCATTTTGTAGCCTTAACAATTACCGACTTTATTTTATTTAAAAACACCGATAAAATCATTACTAAGTTTACTCTCAAAGAAGAAACTGAATTATTTAATTATCAAGATGAATTAACATTAATGTTTGTAGAACTAGCAAAATTCACCAAAGAATTATCAGAATTAGAAACTTTAAGCGATAAATGGATATATTTTATTGAATCAGCTCCTAGTTTAGAAGTAATACCCTCTTCATTAGGGGAAGTATCAGAAATAGAAGCAGCATTAAATATGGCAAATAAAGCGAACTTAAGTAATGAAGAATTAGAGAGATTAGAGCAACAGGAAAAGTTGATTAGAGATGAGAAAGGAAAAATTAGTGTAGCGAGAAGGGAAGGAAGGGAAGAAGGAATAGGAATATTAGTTAAACGTCAAATTAGTCGCAAATTTGGGGAAATACCTCTAGAACTTCAGGCTCAAATACAACAGTTATCTCTGGAAAGATTAGACAGTTTAGGTGATGAAATTTTTGATTTAGCAACAATAGCAGATTTAGAAAACTGGCTGGCTAATCAATAACTAAATTAAATATATATAGGTAAATCTTTTTCCTTAGACTGCTATTAAAAAAGTTTTAGTATCTCAAATATAAATTATCTGATGTTATCCCAAATTTATTACTTACTTCGTTCTAAAGTTGATGGTAGTTATGTTAGTGTTAATCCAGATTCGGATTCGACTGTTAAATTTTTATTATTATTTCAGGAAGATTTTGATGCCCGCAGTTACTTAAATACCCACGCCCCAGATGTAGCCGATCGCTTCTCCGTTGAGTCTATTCCTCCCACTCAGTTAAAAA
The DNA here is from genome assembly GCA_030064835.1 of Microcoleaceae cyanobacterium MO_207.B10. Lineage (GTDB taxonomy): Bacteria > Cyanobacteriota > Cyanobacteriia > Cyanobacteriales > Microcoleaceae > JASJEE01. The sequence continues at coordinate 1,191 of JASJEE010000183.1, forward strand.
CAATACTTAATCGTTGGAGTTTTCAGGGAATAGCCGTAGTTAAAGACCCACTCCTGCCTAATGCTGTAATTTTATTTATACATATAGAGTTAAAGGTAAAATTTGTCAAGACTTTGACGCTAGATATGAAATGTCGCTACACTCAATAATCTGTTGTTTATTTTAAATGAATTCTATTTTATATGGTAGGAGAACTAGAGAGGGTACATCAAACTGAGTTCCCTGGTACGGCCCCTACGGCAAATCCAGTATTTTATCGAACTTATAGCCGTAGGACAGAGACTGGCCGTGAGACTTGGGTGGAAGTGTGCGATCGCACAATTAATGGCCTGAGAAAATTAGGCCAGCTCACCGCCGAAGAAACAGAGTTACTCTATAGGATGCAAACTCAACTTAAGGCCCTATCATCTGGCCGTTGGTTGTGGGTAGGTGGCGTGTGATTCGTTAGGCCGAAACACGAGTACATTCAAAAATTAATAATTAATAATTAATAATTAATAATTACCTCTTCTCAATAAATGAAGAGGATTGGCATTCAAGGAATTTTTTCTTTATGAATGGAGAGGCTTTATACCTTAATTTTTCGATAAAGCTTTTAACCAATAATGGAAAGTGAGGATGGTCTGCTGGTTCAAGTCCAATTTGGACAAGAACTTGATAACTATATAGCCATGTAGGTGAGAAACCTACCCTTCAGAACGTGGAAGTGACAGCCTATCCCTTATCTAGAGAATGGTCATCAAAGGGTAAAGCAGGGATAAAAGCTAGTAATGGTGAACCTTGAGCCAAATCCTAGCGAGCAAAGAGTGCATGGTGAACGAAAGTGAAGGCATGATGAACAGTCGTAACCCATTAAGCAGTGAAAAGAAAGGTTGATACACTGCGGTCAAAAGACACTGAGACATAAAAGGCCAATACCTACCGCCGATATTGGACACGTTTACTTAGTCTCCGGCTGATAATGTCCATCCTAAACACTCAAAGAATGGTTATATGGAACGAAGTAATCCTGTATATTGCTCTCTGTAAAAAGGTCGATAAGCAGAGTAGGAACCAATCCGCAAGCATATATATGGAGAGGATGAGGTCAAAAGCAAGCCTGCTTGTAATGAGTAGGATACGCAGACAGACCTCCGATGATGTAGAAGTTAGAGTTTTAAGTAGCAATGAAAAAGACTAAAACACGGATAAAAACGATGGTGGTATGGAATAAGGTTCACTGGCCAAAGCTAGAAAGAGCTGTATTCAAGTTGCAAAAGAGAATCTATCAAGCTACTCAAAGGGGCGACGTGAAAACTGCACGCAAATTGCAAAAAACCCTACTAAATTCGTGGTCTGCCAAGATGCTGGCAACTAGAAGAGTTACCCAGGACAATAGGGGAAAAGTAACGGCTGGTATAGATGGGAAGAAAAACCTAAAGCCAACCGAAAGAGTAAGCCTAGCAGAAAATCTAACATTAGATGGGAAAGCAAAAGCAACAAGAAGAATCTGGATACCCAAACCAGGGAAAACAGAAAAGAGACCCCTAGGAATCCCAATAATCTCAGATAGAGCCAAGCAAGCATTAGTAAAGCTAGCCCTAGAACCTGAATGGGAAGCAAAATTTGAGCCTAATAGCTATGGATTTCGGCCAGGTAGAAGTTGTATGGATGCTATTGAGGGAATCAAAGCAGCTATTAAGCAAAAGAGCAAGTTTGTTCTAGAGGCAGACATAGCAAAATGTTTTGACAAAATTAATCACCAAAAACTACTGGAAAAATTAAATACTTTTCCAAAAGTCAGAAGACAAATTAAAAGTTGGCTTGAAGCTGGAGTAGTAGATGGAAAAAGTTGGTTTCCCATAAACGAAGGAACACCTCAAGGAGGAGTTATTTCACCATTATTAGCAAACATTGCTCTACATGGAATGGAAAAAGTAGTAAAGGATTATGCAAGAAGTTTACCAGGAAAGAAGGATAACAATGAAAAGCAAATCAGCTTAATCAGATATGCAGACAATTTTGTAATACTTCACCCAGAAATAGAAGTGATACAGAACTCTAAAGCATTGATAGAAAAGTTCTTACTCGAAATGGGGCTAGAACTCAAAGCTGAAAAAACCCGTTTAACTCATACCTTAATTAAGGTAGAAAACGAGGAACCTGGATTTAACTTCCTAGGCTTCAACATAAGACAATATCCAGTTGGGAAGTACGCAACGGGTAAAAACCCAGACGGAAAACCGTTAGGATTTAAAACCTATGTCAAGCCGAGTAAAGAGGCAATAAAACGGCACTACTCTAAAATATCAACAATAGTAGACCAACTAAAACATTCTTGTTCACAGTTGGAATTAATCAAAACGCTAAACCCAATAATAACTGGGTGGAGCAACTACTACTCAAAAGTAAATAGTGCAAAAATACTTGGCAAATTAGACCACTTTGTTACCTTAAAACTTATAAGTTGGGCAACAAGAAAATCCAACAATAAGAGTAAAAAGGAAACAATTAGCAAATACTTCAAAAAGAAAGGTAATAACAATTGGGTTTTTGAAGCAGAAGGGAAAGAAAAACCCGTAACGCTCTTAAGACATAGAGACTCAAAAATAGAAAACTTTGTGAAGGTAAAAGAAACAAAAAGTCCCTACGATGGAGACCTAATTTATTGGGCAGCCAGAAGGGGAAAGAACGTTGAACTACCAGTCAGAGTAACCAATCTATTGAAGAAACAAAAAGGGAAATGTGCGTGACAGTGTGGACAGTATTTCAAATATGGGGACTTCATTAATTGATAATGGATAATGAATAATGGATAATTACCTCTGATAATAAACAATTATCTATTATTAGGAAAGGCTTGAAACCCTTGGGGATTAATTATCAATTATCCATTGGTAATGGAAGTAGACTATATCAGATCATGTTCGGATAATCACTTATAATAAAGTTTTTGTTTGTAGTAGGGTTTTAGCCCTAACTGTAGATAGGGCTGAAGCCCTACTACTAGCTTTAATTATAATAACTATTTAACCGAAAATAATATGATTCCACGGTCTAAAGGTGGGAAAGATGAATACAAAAACTACCAACTTCTCCATAATTACTGTCACAACGTCAAAACCAAAAGAGATAGTGCCAAAGAAAGTGGCTGCAACATCGAGGAGCCGTATGATGCGAAAGTATCAAGTACGGTTTTGAAGCCGAGTCATATCAGTGATGGTATGGCTTAGGGCAACACAGAATGGATTACACAACAACAAAATTTTTCGGGGGCTTATAATTGTTCGTCCACTAATATTATAGACTGGCGCTCCTTCGGTTTGTTAATGGATTTAGCAATGATGGGGTGTGGTACAGGTGCAGTATTGGAAACAGGTTATATAAATCAACTGCCACCGATTCGTAATCATCTAAATATTGTATTGCGGGGTGAAATTGGTGTTACTCCTCCTGAATCAAGGCGTGAGTTGACAGAAGTAAAGTTTCATCAAGAGCAAGCAGAAATTTTTGTTGGTGACAGTCGTCAAGGTTGGGTAGGAGCATATCAGGCTTTGTTGGAGTTGTCAACAGATGAGCGATTTTCGGGAAAGGTGAATGTCATCATTGATTTGAGTGATGTTAGACCTGCGGGCGAACCTTTAAAGGGATTTGGTGGTGTTGCGAACCCGGTGAAGTTGCCAGAATTGTATCAACGTTGTGGGAACATATTAAATGAAGCAGTTGGGCGACAATTAAATTCTGTGGAATGTTGCTTGCTAATTGATGAAGCAGCAGTCACCATCGTCGCTGGCAACATTCGCCGCTGTTTACCTGAAGGTGCTTTAGTACATACAGCGTCAGGGTTAGTACCTATTGAAAAAATTCGGATTGGCGATCGCGTCTTAACGAGCAAAGGATTTTACCCTGTGACAAATTTCTTTAACCAGGGTACTCAGTCTTTATGTCGGATTGAAACAGAAGATGGATATTTTGAATGTACTGCCGATCATAAAGTTGCCGTGCTGCAAGATTTGTATGGTAACTATAAAATGATAAAAGCTAAGGATTTAGAGGAAGGCGATCGCTTGATTTTTGTGCCTCAAGCAATACCTGGTACTCCCACTGAACTACCTGAGTTGAAAGGTGCCACCTCCCATAATGCCAAACCAATAACAGTACCCGCTCTTACCAATGAGGTTGCTTATTTTCTGGGATATTTGCATGGAGATGGATCGGTTGCCTCAGATGGATGGCGAGTCAGATTTCGAGTCCACCAGGATAGTCCGGAAATTCTGGAACGACTGATTAATGTTGCTCAAGAATTTGGTTTAGAAACACATACACTGAGAACCCCAGAACAATCTAAAGCTAAAGCTTATGAACTTCAGTTAAATAGCAGCATTCTTAACAAATATCTGTCACAGTTTAAACAGTCATTTACTTCTATTACGATTCCTGACTGTATTCTGATGGGAACAACAGAAATTCGTCAAGCTTATTTAGCAGGTTTAGCAGACGCAGATGGTTGTCATTCTCAGGGCGTACTTGTAGCTTCAGTTTACCAAGATTTTCTGCGACAGGTGCAAGCATTATACGGATCTTTAGGAATTACTACCAGGTTGTGTAGTTCGGTGCGCAAGCGAACTGGAAAGTGGGAAGGTGAGTTAGTAACTGTAGGTGAGAGTGCTTTTGAAGCAGTAGAAAAAGTAATGATGACTTACTCTACTCAGTTTCCAGTCAAAAAACGTAAGCGACCTAAATTTTTCCACGATCACGGGTTTCCCAGGGAAATGGCTCAACCTTTAGTGAATACTTTTGATTGGAATAATCGCAAGCAGATGATGGTTCGCATTGTCAAGAACTTTATCGCCGATGCTACAGATTTGATTCCGGTAAAAGTGAAAAAAGTTGAGATGGATGTGAGAAAAGCATCAACTTATGATATTGAAGTTGCCAGTATCCATGAATTTGTTTGTGAAGGAGTTTTAGTAGCCAACAGTGCCGGAATGAGGCAAGGAAATAGTAGCGATCGCCTCTTTGCTGTAGCGAAGGATAATCTATGGCGACAGGATGAAAACGGTAACTGGGGTATCGATCCGAAAAGAGATGCTCTGCGAATGGCAAATCATACCCATGTTTTCCACCACAAACCAACATTAGAAGAATGTGTTGAGGCAGTGAGAAAACAGTTTTATTCGGGTGAAGGTGCCATTCAGTGGGCAGGTGAAGCAGTTGCTCGTGCTAATCGCGATCTACTTTCAACGCCAGAAATAAAGAGTGATTTCTTGAAAGCTTATGGAGAAGATAATGCTAAAAAATGGTTTCAAGAACACTATCCAAATATTAGTAATGATGAACTCGAACATCGGTTAGCTCGTCTAGGGTTAAATCCTTGCCATTCTGGGGATACTTTAGTGTCTACAGATCGAGGGTTAATTCCGATTCAGGATTTAGTCGGTAAGCAGTTTAAAGCATTAGTAGATTTGCGTTCGGTAGGTTTATCTGGTGTGAAGTTGACAGATGCGATTGCTTTTGCTACAGGAGTTAAAACTACCTACAAAATTATGCTGACTAATGGAATGCAAATGCAATGTACAGCAGACCATCAACATTTTACCAGTCGAGGTTGGGTTAGCACTCAAGATTTAACTGATGATGACAATATTTATGTTCAGAGAGGAGCAGGTCATTTTGGCAAAGGTACTATTTCTGTTGCTCAAGCTCAAATGCTTGGTTGGTGGTACGGAGATGGATATAATGTCAAAATTAAGGCTCGTCAGGGTCATGGTAGGAAGCAAGATCATTTTGCTAAAGGATTTGTTTTTAACCAGGATGAGTATGAAACTGCCTACAATATTGTCGGCAAAGCAGTTGCATCAATTACAGGAAGAGAATATGTAACTACACTGCATAAAGGAGTATATGAGTTCCGCACCCAATCTCCTAAATTAGAAAAGTTTTTTGGCGATTTAGGTATAGTTGGAAAAGAAGAACTTCCTAATAGTTTTCTGAGTCAATCTCAGGAAGTTTTAATTGGTTTTTTACAAGGAATTTTTAGTGCAGATGGCACAGTAGATAAAGATTGCCGAAGAATCAAATTAGCTATGGTTTCGGAAAAACTACTCCAACAAATTCAATTGATTCTATCTAATTTAGGCATTATTAGTACAGTTCGATTAGTTAGGAAAGAAGGTTATAGAGGCGTACCTTATACAACTGTTGATGGCACTGAGAAAATTAGCTCAGATAGAGGAAGTTATGGATTATTTATCTCTACTTTTAATTTTGATTTATTTCAAAAATTAATTGGCTTTCCACTATCGCCTAGTAAGAATACTAAAGCTGAAAAATGGCTGCTAAAACCATTGCCTAATTATTCTGAATCAACTCTTAATTCTAAGTTTATTTCTAAGGTGAAAAAAGTTGAAGAATTTGGAGAGGAAGTTGTTTATGATTTACACGTTCCTTTAACTAATTCTTTCATTGCTAATGGTTGTCTAACTCACAATTGTGGCGAAATAATTGGGGCTAATTTCCACTGTAACTTGTCAGAGATTCATCTGAATCAAATTGACCCAAATAACCATAAAGAACAGGAGGAAGCTTTTACTGCTGGCGCCCTTTCTGTGGCAACTTTACTTAACCATAAATTCCTCGAACCTCGCTATAATTATAGTCGAGAATTAGACCCTATTGTTGGGGTTTCTTTTACTGGTTTATTTGACTTTTTTGTAAAAGCTTTTGGTATTGAATGGTTGCAATGGTGGCAAGCAGGCCGTCCAACAACTGCTCAAGGTTTAGAGTTTAAAGAAAAGGAGGCAGAATATCTAACACGTTGGCGCGAAATAGTGCATCGGGTAGTGTGGGATTATTGCGATCGCCACAACCTGAAACGTCCAAACCGTTGTACAACTATCCAACCTAGTGGCACAAAATCTCTGTTAACAAATGCTGCTCCTGGTTGGCATCCTCCTTTTGGTTTGCGGTGGGTGCGACGGATTACTTTTGCTAAAAATGACCCCGTAGCATTAGCGTGTCTGGACTATGGTTATTCTGTGATTCCTGGGCAGTCAAGCAAAGATGAAAATGGAAATTTACTCAACGATCCTTTTGACGATCGCGCGAAGGAATGGTTAGTGGAAATTCCAGTGCAGGTATCTTGGATAGATTTGCCTGGGGTTGAGGATATTGCTATTGAGAAGTTCAGCGCTACTGCTATGTTTGATTTTTACATGGGAGTACAGAAACATTGGACGACTCATAACAGTAGTAGCACTATTTTGCTGACAGAGGAAGAAATTGAACCTTTGGGCAAACGCATTTATGAAGCCATTCGCGATGATGAGGGTTATATTTCGTCAGCGTTGTTAGCGCGGTTTGATGCACCGTTCCCTCGGTTGCCATTCGAGCGTATTTCTAAAGAGGAATATGAAAAGTTGGAACGGGAGATGTTGGAACGGCGCAAGTCTGATGATTTCTCGGAGTTGATGAATGGTTATGTGTTAGCGAGTGAGTTACCAGAAATGGGTCCTCAAGATCCTGCGTGTTCTGGGATGGTTTGTGAGCTGAAGGGTTCGGAACCGGAAGTTAATTAAGATATCAACTGCACAAATAATCTAGGGATGTTCGATGGAACATCCCGAAACGGGTTATAGCAAATCTCAACAATTTTACTACACCTGATCGGGTGTCGGAGGTGTCGGAAGTGTGGGAGGTGTCGGAGGTGTGGGAAGTGTAGGGAGTGTGGGAGGAAATATCAAATATGATTCAGGAATTAATCATTAACTAGGGCTTTGTTGCATAAAAGTAGCGATATAACATCCATTCCGCTTTGGTTAGCATATCAAACGCCGAGCAAGTGTGGCTACTATATCGCTCTCTTTAGGTATTATTGATGTTCTCTTCATCTATTGTCCAATAGTTAGGGTGGGCTGATTAAATATCAAAACCTTTACAGGTAAACGTTTTAGCATTTTTCCGTCTTATATTGATGTTCTCTTCATCTATTGTCCAATAGTTACAGCAGTTGCCGCGCATTATGAAGTAGATATGCACAAGCAAGTGCGGTAGCTATATACTTTCATGCAACAAAGCCATTAACTAGCTATAAAATTGGATAGTGGAATAGTGGTAACCCGGCAAGTATTCAAGTACAGGACTTAGGTAACTCAAATACCTTTCCCACTAAAAATAATCGTTTAGCTATCAAACCAGATAACACTATGGCATTTTTAGGAGGAAATGTCTACTTCAATGGTGGGGTAGTTAGCGCTCCCTCTGGCAGAATAGAAATAGGTAGACTCGGCAATGGTACAGTGTAGTCTATCTCTGTGTCTGGTGTGTCTCCCCCTCTCCCTGTCATCGTTTGGGAGGTGTGGGAAGTCTGAGGAGTATGGGAAGATTGTAGAATAGAATAGAATAGAGATTAAAGATAGGTGTACCTCATTAGTATGGGAAACGCTATATAATGGAAAGTTATAAATGATTGATATTTTGCCAAAGATTAAAACTAAATTTTTGTTCAGAGTAGTATTATTTTTAGCAATATTTTTTATAGTTACAATTATATATCCAACATTTAATCACTGCTCCATTAGTATTGCTCAAGAAAATATAGCTCAAAAATCCATGGAAAACATGGAAAAAACAGCTATAAAGTTCTATCAAAATGGTGAGTTTGCCAAAGCAATTAAATGGTGGGAACAGGCTGCTCAAAGTCATACAAAACAAGGAAATATCATCCGTCAAGCTCAAATTTTAAACTATCTTTCCACAGCTTATCAGGCATTAGGAAAATGGGAAAATGCCAAAAAAACTATCGCTACGAGCCTGAAAATCTTGGAAAATTATAGAATCCTTGACAAACAAAAAACTGTTATCTTGGCTCAAGCATTAAACACTCTAGCCCACCTACAACTGTCAATAGGAAACACTGAAACAGCCATCGAAACATGGCAAAAGGCAGAAACAGCTTATACTCAAGCAGACAATATCCAAGGAGAATTAGGCAGTCAAATCAATCAAGCTCAAGCTCTGAAAATATTAGGAAATTATAGACGCTCTAGAGAAATATTACAACAAGTGAACCAAAAACTCCAAGCCATGCCAGATTCTGTAATCAAAGCAGACAGTTTGCGCAGTCTAGGGGTAGCGCTACAGTTAATCGGAGACCTAATAGAATCTAAGGCTATTCTAGAAAAAAGTTGGGCGATCGCTCAAAAACTTGACTCTCCAGTTACAACTAGTGCTACTATTTTTAGTATTGGTAATTTCGCCCGTGACTTAAACCAACCTGATGTTGCCTTAGATTACTATCAAGAAGCTGCACCCTGGGGCGTAAAAGCCGGAAATTCATTAGTTCATCTGCAAATATTACTCAACCAACTGAGAGTAGCAGTAGCAGAAAAACAATGGCAAATGGGGCGATCGCTCTTGCCTAAAATCACATATCTTCTAGATATTCTTCCCCCCAGTCGAAATACAATTTACGCCAAAATCAACTTTGCTGAAACCTTGATGCAAATAGCACAAGAGCAAAACCAACAGCCAACTAACTCAGACGTAGCAACCATTAAAATTTCTAGCCAAGATACGGCCACTCTCATAAAAATCACAGTAGAACAAGCAAAACAAATCCAAGACCCACAAGCTGAAGCTTATGCAATCAATCAACTCGGACATCTCTATGAACAACAACAACAGTGGCAGCCAAGTGAAGCCCTAACCCAGAAAGCCCTAAAAATAAGTCAAACTATCGGTGTTCAAGATTTAATCGCTCGCACATCCTGGCAAATCGGTCGAATTTTTTGCGAACAGGGAAAAACAAGAGAAGCTATCAACGCATATCAAACTGCATACAACGCTCTAAAATTATTAAGAAATGACATAGTTGCAGTCAACCCAGAAGTGCAGCTTGAATTTAAGGAAAGTATTGAACCAATATATAGACAATTTATTAATTTACTTCTGAAAAATACTCCCAATACACCAGCAGAAAAAAACTATGTCGGTCAGAGTCAAATTAATAAAGCTTTAAAAGCGTTTGAGTCTCTACAACTAGCTGAACTAGATAACTTTTTCCGAGAAGTTGGTTTAGCAGTAAAACCAGTACAACTTGACAAAATCGACAACAAAGCTGCTGTCATTTATCCGATTATTTTGAGTGATCGCCTCGAAGTTATTCTCTCTGTACCCAACCTCCCCCTGCGTCACTACAGCACCCCCATACCTCAAGCAGAAGTCGAAAGCACTCTCCAAAAACTATACTCTGCTTATTATGTCGGATTTTCTCAAACAGAAAGACTACGCTTATCTCAAGAAGTCTACAAATGGCTAATTCAACCAGCAGAAACAGACCTAGCCGCTAACAACATCCAAACCTTAGTATTTGTTCTTGATGGCTACCTGCGAAATATACCAATGGCAAGCTTACACGATGGTCAAGAGTATCTTATTGAAAACTATAGCATTGCCCTGAGCTTAGGATTACAACTACTTCCAGTTCCAGAAGGAATACAAAGTCAACAAATCAAAGCTTTAATGTTAGGTCTCACCGAAGCTCGTCAAGGCTTTTCTCCTCTACCAGGAGTAGAAATTGAAGTCGAAGGAATTGCTCAGGAAATAGACTCAGAAATTGTGTTGTTAGATAAAAAGTTTACTCGCCTTGCATTTGAAAAACAGATTGAAGTTAAGCCTTTCAGTGTAGTTCATCTAGCTACCCACGGTCAATTTAGTTCCAACCCAGAAGAAACCTTTTTGTTAACTTGGGATAGTCGCATTCAGGTTAACGAACTTGGCAGAATATTACAAGAGCAAAATCGCGATCCCATAGAGCTATTGGTACTCAGTGCTTGTCAAACTGCTACTGGAGATAATAGAGCAGCTTTGGGTTTGGCTGGATTAGCCTCACGTTCTGGTGCCCGCAGTACCCTCGCTACATTGTGGTCTGTGGATGACTTATCTACGGCTGAGTTGATGATTGATTTCTACCGACTGCTTATTGCTAATTCTGAACCCAGACTAACTAAAGCAGAAGCTCTCCGTCAAGCTCAACTAACTTTAATGCAAAATCCAAAATACGATCATCCTTATTTTTGGGCACCTTTTGTTTTAGTGGGAAATTGGCTATAGGAATCTGAGACCATTTTTATCAAATATTGCTACAGTGGTTGAGATGGAGGGGTTAGGGGTTAGGGGTTAGGGGTTAGGTGTTAGGTGTTAGGGATTAGATGGTAAGAATTTATAATGTTTCTTTTTTCGGCGTTGGTAATTGCTAAGATGATTTTCTACTAGGGGTGATACCAATCACTTACTCTAGTAAGATATTTAGAGGTATCAGAAACAGATGACTCTTAAAGTTTCATCTCTTAATTTACCAACGCCCT
>JASJEE010000184.1 GCA_030064835.1 Microcoleaceae cyanobacterium MO_207.B10
TATAGCAATCCGCCCATAGGTTGCGGGTAATCAAAAAGTAAATAAAAAAACTGAAACTCTAGCCTGTTCCCTGTTCCTCTTTCCCTCTTCCCTAAAAGCCATTAAAATTTTGTACACGACTAAAATAGGATTGCTATATCTAGTAAAATTTCTTCTACAGAAGCTAAACAAAAAAAGCTGTAAATTGTGCAAAAGTCTAGATAGCATTTCTATTTGATATGTGAAACTAAAGTCAATAAAAAAAAGGTAAATTATGAAGATAATTGTTGCTAACTTAAGAACAATAACTTAGAGGGTATCTATAAATAAAAAATTAAGCCTTGATGTAGTGGACTGACACACCTAAAACTGTGCAATAGATTTTTGTTTCTAGGTATAATTATCTTCCCCCTCTTCCCACACCTCCCTCTCCTCCCACACTTCCTTGTAACGCACCATTACAGATATCTTCTTAAATTATCCCCGTAGCTAAAAACATTTTTTGATATTTGGTATAACATCTAGTATTTAACCAACATGAACAGCGATCGCCGTAACTTCTTAAAATTCCTGGGCTTAAGTTTATTAGCAACCCAACTTTCTAGTGGTAGTAACCGATCGCCCCAACCTATCCTCAAACCTCCCCGCCTTAAAGTTGGGGATACTGTAGCAGTAGTTAGCCCTGCTAGCATGATTTTTAAACATGAACTCAAATACATCAATTTAGTTTTAGGGCAACAAAAATTAAAAGTAAAAGTTGGCACCCACGTTCTCGATCGCTATGGATATTTAGCGGGTAAAGATAGAGACCGCGCTGCCGATATTAATGCCATGTTTGCGGATGACGAGATAAAAGCATTGGTGGCAACCACAGGTGGTTGGGGCAGCAGTCGCATCTTGCCATTATTAGACTATGACTTAATTCGGAAAAACCCCAAAATTATCATCGGTTACAGCGATATTACTGCCCTATTATTAGCAATATATGCTCGCAGTGGTGTGGTGACATTTCACGGTCTTTTTGGTACATCTACCTGGAATAAATTTTCTGTTAGTTATCTTAAAAGTATATTGTTTGAAGGAAAAGCGATGACCTTGCAACCGCCCCCGAATATTGTGGAAACTATCACAAGTGGAAAAGCGCGGGGGCGACTGGTGGGGGGAAACTTGTCTGTGTTAACAGCGATGGTGGGGTCGAATTTTTTGCCAGACTGGCGAGGGAAAATTTTGTTTGTCGAGGATATCAGAGAGGATGTTTATCGGATAGATCGAATGTTGATTCATTTGAGTTTAGCTGGCATTTTGCAACAGTTGGAGGGTTTTATTTTTGCCAGATGTACTCGATGTGTGGATGAAGACGATGATTTTCCCACATTAACTTTATGGCAGGTTTTGTTAGATCATATTCAACCTCTAGGTATTCCCGCTTGGTATGGTACGGCGATCGGTCATATTCGAGATAAGTTTACAGTTCCATTGGGAGTAGAGGTGGAAATTGATGCAAGTCGCGGTACAATTAAAATGTTAGAAAGTGCTGTTTTTTAAAGAGTAGAGGTAGAGAATAGAAGTCATACTAAACCTGGTATAGATATTCCCATTATATCCTACTTTGTAGAGACATTGCATGCAAGGTCTCTACAGGGTTTTGCGATTTTATCAAAACGGGTCTACTGAGTAGAAGTTATAATAGAAGCTAAAGTTATATCATTAAAATATGTATGCTCCCGAATACATGGAGGTTGATTGAAGAAAGCAGAAGCTAGAGGAGAAAAATTGGAAGATGCCTGCAAAAGATATTTATCATAATGTGGTGAAAAATGCTTTGATTAAAGATGGATGGACAGTGACTAATGACCCATTCCGTCTTAAATGGGGAGCCAGAGAACTTTTTGTAGACTTAGGGTTAAGTAAATTAATTGCTGCTCAAAAAGCAGAGCAAAAAATAGCTGTTGAAATCAAGAGTTTTACTAATCCTTCTAGTATTGCAGATTTAGAACAAGCTTTAGGTCAGTATTTACTTTATCGGGCAGTATTGGAAGAAGTGCAACCAGATTTTTTGTTGTATCTAGCAGTGCGGCAAATAACTTATCAGGCTATTTTTTCAGAACCTATTGGAGAGTTAGTTATTAACAAGTATAAAGTCAATTTATTAGTATTTGAAAGTAAAAAACAGGAGGTCTCGCAATGGATACCTTAGCTCAATATCGCGCCATTATTCAACAGGAACTCGAAGAATATACAGAAATTCCCTATGCTTACGGAGATTTACAATGCCGTTTAATTATAAGTGAGGATAGGAATAATTTTTTATTAATTACTCAAGGATGGGAAGATGACGTACAAGTTCATGGGTGTTTAGTTCATATAGAGATTATTGGAGATAAAATCTGGATACATCGGGATGGTTTAGAGGATGGAATAGCATCCGATCTACTGAGAGCAGGTATTCCTAAAAATCAAATTGTCTTGGGTTTTCATCCGCCAGATGTCCGAGTTTTTACAGAATTTGCAGTGAATTAATTATTGACTACACTGGTATGATATAATTGAAGAGTTAGGGTGCGGAATATACACCCAATTTTTGAGCTATTCAGAATATAGTTTTCGCAATTCATCCGTTGAAGAAATCTGGGGAATTTGAGAAGTGATTGCCTCCAACAATTTCAGATCGTCTATTTGGGAAATATCAGATAATATCCCCACATATTCATCACCAAACTTGAGTTTCAATCCCATTTCAATTGCCAATAATAACGCCTGTTTAATTTGAACATCTTTTTGGGATATCTCCAGATTTTTTTGATATATCTCCAGATTTTTTTGGAATATCTCCAGATTTTTTTGGGATACCTCAGTATCTTTTTGGGATATCTCCAGATTTTTTTGGGATATCTCCAGATTTTTTTCTGCTGCTATTTCATCTCCTGTTTTAATCACATTTCCCGATTCATAACACCAACGCAACCAAGTACCATTCAGATTTTCAAATACACCATTCCAAAGAGTTAATCCTAAATTAACATCAGCAAACCAAGCATCATTTTTAGGAACATAAGAATTAAATTGAAGTTGAAATACTTGCAGTACAGTTTGACTTAGTTTTTGCAATGGATCGTAGACAACATAATACGGAATTCGTAACTCTGCATAGTCCGTTAATTTACTTTCTAATTCATTGCCAGGAGTCGGAGAAACAATTTCAATTACCACATCAGGTGGCTTGCCAAATTCCCAGAATAAATAAAAACGAATATTACGTTCCCACCATTCTTTACTGTCAATAATATTTAAGCTTAAAAACACATCTGGCACAATTCCTGAATCTCGGACATGAGAAAATAAACCCACATTAGCAGCAACAATAAAAGGAACATTTATAGGTATTTCCGCACCACTATAAAATACAGTTGTGAGGAGACGTTGTTGTTTTTCATTAATAAAACTATCCAAGGGAGTGTCATCCTCCAGAATCATATTACTGGTGTCTGGATATTCATGGGGCAGAAGAGTCAATTTTTCTGACATAGTTACCTCGAGATTAGTTTGGTAATTATTTAATAATATTACACCAAGGGAAAAGCGATAATGATTTTATATTCTAATTTGAACATTTGTTTTTGGATAAATACGCTCGTGAATTTATAGATAATTGACTTAAGGTTTTTTATACTCATAAATTATTTTTTTTTTTGGTTCTAGGCGATGGATAGTAAAGGAGCAAAAAAGTACGCTAAGAATAATTCAATATTTCAAAATATCTGATTTATCAAATAATTTTTTAGTAAAGATTTAAGTCTGAGCGTACAAAATATTTATGTTACTCTCGAATTGCTAACTAAACTATTTAACACCTCAAACTTAAGCTTTCAAAATTTCATCATCAACTGAAAAATCTATCTCTTTTTTGTCACGACCGGAGGCGAGAAAATCATTTTCAAATGAATCTTTTAACCCAGAAATTAACTCAAATTCTGGTTGCCAATTTAGTTCGCTCATGGCTTTATTTACACTCGCAAAGAAATGTTGAGTGCGTAATGGAAAAGCTTTCTTTTTACCAAACTCGAAATCTTTGGGATTATAATGTACTAATTTAATAGAATCAGGAGATTTTCCAGCAGCTTCAGCACAACCTCTAGCTAAACCATCAAAAGTGACAAAACGCTCTCCAGAAATATTATAAATTTGCCCAATTGCTTTTTCATTTCCTAAAACATTTGCCATTGCCATTGCTAAATCTTTGACATGACCTAATTGAGTAATATGAACTCCATTACCAGGAATCGGAATTGGGCGATCGCGTACAATTCTGTCAAAAAACCATGCTTCTAAATCATTATAATTTTGTGGTCCGTAAATATAAGTAGGGCGAATTGAAGTCCAGGGTAAACCTTGATTTGCTAATTCTGTTTCTGTTTCATATTTCCCTAAATGACGACTTTTTGGATCTGTAGCATCTCCCTCAATATGAGGCATCTGCTCAGACTTTAAATAAACTCCAGCAGAACTCATATAAACGAAATGTTTGACTTGACTTTTAAAGATTTCTGCCAGAGGTTTTGTATCAGTTAATTTTCGTCCGTTATTGTCAAAAACAGCATCAAATTTTTCCGATGCTAATTTTTCTTTGAGTTGGCTAGCATCGGTTCTATCACCATGAATTTCTGTTATTCCTTCTACGGGCGTTGGTTTATTACCACGGTTAAACAATACGACTTCATGTCCTTTTTCTACTAGAATTTTAGTTAAATAAACTCCAATAAATCTAGTCCCACCCATGATTAATATTCGCATTTTGTTTCCTCTTTACTCTCAAAGTTAACTATTTTTATCATACATAAGTACCAAGTCATACCGTTTCACGGAAGTCACAAGTCAGAAGTCAGAAGTCAGAAGTAAAATTTTATCGGCTTAAAACCTCGATGCTACAGTAATTTTAGGTTATTATTTCACATCATCAATTTTCAACTCTTTGTGACATCTTTAAAGTGAATTGGTCTCAGTAGGAGCGATTAGCTAATCGCCCGTACAGAAATCAAAAGTGATATTTTATCAGCTTAAAACTTCCATGATAGAGTAATTTTAGGTTATTATTTCACATCATTAGTTGTCAACTATTTGTGAAATATTTAAAGTGAATTAGTATCACAAGTCAAAAGTCTATTCTCTTGCAAAGGAAGAGCAGCAATCTCAAAATCATCAGGTTATATTCTATAAATAAGTCTAGGAATGGAAAAGTGAGCATTCCGTATTTAATTATGGTGTTTTATAATCTACTTTTTCTGGTGAAAGGTGTTTAAATCAAATACAAAATAATCCGTTTAAATGAGTTTATTGATATCATATTTCAGCCTCAAAGTCAAGCACATAACTATACTATAGCAATCACCGAATCAAATGTGAGAATTGAGGTGTTGGTTAAAAATGTAGAATCTAGCAGTTATCATATTCATTTTTATACATTTTTTGCTGATTCTCTGTTCCCTGTTCCCTGTTCCCTATTACCTAAAAGTTTCTAATATTTTACAACTTAAATCATATTGCTATAGTTTAATAGAAAACTTGTTATGGTAAAGTAGAGTATTTTTGAATCTGATTTTTTGGTTTTACCAAACATGAGATTAACTGTATTCTCAAATCAATAAATATTATTTCAGGATGGGTATACCAATGTCAACTAAACCTGTAAATTACCCTACTTCTAAATTTGCCAAAAAAACTTCTCTCAGAACAGTATTTGTAGTGCCAATAGTGCTGCAAATTATAGTAGCTGTAAGTTTAACAGGATGGCTATCATTACGCAATGGACAAAAAGCAGTTAATAGTGTTGCCAGTCAACTACTTACTGAAGTAACTACCCGCATTGATGAACATCTCCAAAACTATTTAGAAACTCCTCCGATTATTAATCAAATTAATCGAGATGCTATCCGTTTAAATAACCTAGAATTAGATAACTTAATTGGTTGGCGACCATACTTATTTCAACAAATACAATTATTTAATCAAATCAGTACAATTGGATTTGGCAGTGAAAACGGAGAATTAATCTGGTTATTTAGGGATAATCAAGGCTTAGAACTAGCCATTAGGGATAATTTCAGTCAAGGAAATTTAGAAAAATATGCCCTCAATAGTCGAGGTAATATTACCACATCAGCTACAGAAAATTATCAATTCAATCCCCAAAATATACCTTGGTATCAAGCTGTTGTTAAAGCTGGTAATCCCACCTGGAGTAAAATCTATCCAAGGCTTAATAGTGATGGTTCTAATCGCAGTTTTGGTATTGCTCATGCTCTGCCATATTATGATCAAAGAGGTATTCGTCAAGGTGTCTTATTTGTGAATTTAACACTTAATAATATTGGTCAATTTCTCAGTCAATTAAAGATAGGTAAATCGGGAAAAGTTTTTATTGTCGAACGTTCGGGATTGATAGTAGCTACATCGGCTTCTGAAGAGTCATTTATTAATCAAGTTAATGGCAAACAAGTCAAAAGAATGAAGGCTTCAGAAAGTAATGTAGAGTTGATTCAATCAGCAGCTAAATATTTACATGAAAGATTTCTTGGTTTGACAAAAATCAATCAAAGTCAACAACTTAGTTTTGAATTTAATCAGCAGCGACATTTCCTAGAAATTAAGCCCATAAAATATGGTCTTGGTATTGACTGGATTATTGTTGTAGTAGTTCCAGAAGCGGATTTTATGGAGGAAATTAAAACCCAAAGACAGAATACAATTTTATTATGTTTAGGAGCTTTAGGATTAGCTATAGTGGGAGGAATTTTAACTTCTAGGTGGGTAATTGAACCAATTTTCAGTTTAAATAAAGCAGCTAAAGCTTTTTCAGAAGGAAATTGGCAACAAAAAGTGGAAGTTATACATTCCGATGAATTAGGAGAATTAGCCTATTCATTTAATATAATGGCAATACAATTGCAAGAATCATTTGCCTGTTTAGAAGCTAAAAATGCTGATTTGCAGAGATTAGATCAACTTAAAGATGAATTTTTAGCAAATACCTCTCACGAACTTCATACTCCTTTAAATGGAATGATTGGAATTGCTGAGTCAATGATAGATGGAGCTACTGGAAAGCTATCAGAAATTCAGCGAAAAAATTTATTAATGATTGCTCAAAGCGGACATCGACTTACGAATTTAGTTAATGAAATTCTCGATTTTGCTAAACTCAAACATAAAAATCTAGAGTTGCAGTTAAAACCTGTAGGAATTAGAGAAATTACAGAAGTAGTTTTGACTCTTTGTCAATCATTAGTAAGTAAAAAAAATTTACAGTTAGTGAATGAAATACCCTCTGATTTACCAGCAGTTTATGGTGATGAAAATCGGCTGCATCAAATTTTATATAATCTCATTGGTAATGCTATTAAATTTACTACAGAAGGGAGCGTTAAAGTAACCGCAGAAATTATTAATATTAATCAATCCTCCCAATTCAATTATCAAGATTTAATTAGAAAAAATCAACAAATAGCAATTACTATTAATGATACTGGAATTGGTATTGCAGAACATAAATTAGACAGAATATTTGAATCATTTGAACAAGCTGATGGTTCCACAGCTCGTAAATATGGAGGCACAGGTTTAGGTTTAGCAGTTACGAAACAATTAGTAGAGTTACATGGGGGTAAAATTTATGTAAAATCTACAGTTGGGATGGGTTCTAAATTTACTTTTACGATGCCAATATCTACAGAAAAGGCTATTAGCGATCGCTTCAATCAATCTCAAATAAATAAATATAATTATGCCGAAGCAACTGATGAAAAATTAGAGGCAATTGCTCCAGAAGAAAAACCGATAAATTCTGCCCTAGAACTATCAGAAACATCTCCAAAGTTTAAAATTCTGATTGTAGATGATGAACCAGTAAACCTACAAGTATTGGTTAATATTCTGTCAATGCAAAATTATACCGTCGTCCAAGCAACAAATGGTAAAGAAGCTTTAGAAATAATCGCCAAAGGTTTCCAACCAGATTTAATATTATTAGATGTAATGATGCCCCAAATGACTGGTTATGAAGTTACGCAAAAATTACGAGAAAATTTCTTAGCAAATGAATTGCCAATTTTAATGTTAACTGCGAAAAATCAAGTTTATGACCTAGTAGCAGGATTTCATGCAGGAGCTAATGACTATCTGACTAAACCAATATCTAAAAATGAATTAATGGCAAGACTAAAAACTCATTTGAGACTGTCTCAAATTAATAATGCCTATAGTCGATTTGTACCTCATGAATTTTTCTATTTCCTGAATAAAGACTCGATTATTGATGTAGAATTAGGCGACCATGTAAGCAAAGAAATGGCAGTAATGTTCTCCGATATTCGCTCCTTTACTGCTCTTTCAGAAACAATGACACCTCAAGAAAATTTTAACTTTGTCAATTCATATTTAGGTCGTGTGAGTCCAAAAATTCGAGATAATAATGGGTTTATTGTTAAATATTTAGGAGATGGGATGATGGCAGTATTTCCTGATGGAGCAGAGGACGCAGTTAAGGCAGGTATTGCCAAAATTCAGGAAGTTACAGAATACAATATAAACAGAAAAAAGCAAGGTTATAAACCTATTAAAATAGGTATCGGAATTCATGTCGGACAAATGATGGTTGGGATGGTGGGAGAAACGGCTAGAATGCAAGGTGATGCTTTTTCTGATAATGTAAATTTAACTTCTCGTTTAGAAGGATTAACTAAATTTTATGGTGTTTCTTTATTGATTAGTGGCACAGCATTTCATAAGTTGCCAGTTCCTAGTAAATATCACATTAGATTTTTAGATAGAGTTCAAGTAAAAGGCAGAAATTATCCCATTGAAATTTATGAGGTTATGGATGGGGAATCAGAATTTTTACTAAATTTAAAATTGCAAGTTCAGCCAGATTTTGAACAAGGATTATTACATTATCAATCTCAAGATTTTGCCACAGCTAAGGAGTATTTTCAAAAAGTATTAGCTGTAAATTTTCAGGATAAAACTACTCAGATTTATTTGGAAAGGGTGAATCATTTTTTATCGGAAGGTACGCCGACTAATTGGCAAGGAATTACAATATGGAATGAAAAATAATGTTCAGCAATTAACAATTAATTAATAATGACATCTTATTAAAATAAGGGGATTGACTAAAAAGAAATTTTTTTCTGATTTCCCCTTAAAAGGGGAGGCTAATCAAGCTGAATTGTTGAATTAATAATTATTCGGTAAATATTCAGCATTCAGTAGTTAGCTTTCAGCATTCCTCGTTTGTTGCATTTGGAGGAAGAATTAGGGTTTCGGTACTGATAACTAATAACTGAATAGATTTCCCCATCTAACTATTAATCATTGGGAGCAAATATTAAAGTATTTCATATTATTTATGTATAATGAAAAATCAAGTAAAAGAAAGCGATCGCCACTATGCCAAGATCACCACTAAACCCCATATTTTCTCAACCTACACCAAAAATTCCCCTGCGAGCTGTCGTTATTGTCCCATTTGTGGTGCAAATCTTAGCCACAGTGGGGTTGGTCGGATATCTTTCATTTATGAATGGAGAACGAGCCATCAACGACCTGGCCAATCAATTACAAAACGAAATCACGGCCGGTATTCAGCAGAAACTTAACATTTTTTTAGAAACCCCCCATTTGGTGAATCAATTAAATTTTAATGCCATTCGTCTCAATCAACTTAATATTAGAGAAAACGATAATATAGAACGCCATTTATGGCAACAAATTCAGTCTTTTGATTCCATAGGGGTTATTGGTTTGACATCCACATCAGGAAATATGATCGCAGTTAGTCGCCAAAATAACAATAAATTTAATCTAATTATTACAGATGAATCTACAAAAGGAGAGCTACACGAATATAATCTTAATACCCAAGGGTCACGCACTAATCTGACAAATGTTGTCAAAGAATACGATCCTCGCCTCCGACCCTGGTATCAAGATGTGATAGCTGTAGGTAAACCAGTTTGGGGAGAGATGTTTAGGTCAATAATTGATCAAAGATGGGAAATAATGGCAACTCGACCAGTAACTGATGAGACTGGAAATGTAGTAGCCTTAGTAAATTCAACTGTGACTTTATCTCAACTTAATGACTTTTTGGGTGAGTTGAATATTAGTAAATCTGGGGAAGCTTTCATTTTAGACCGCTCTGGACAAGTGATAGCTAGTTCTGCTTCTGCTCAACCTTTTATTCAAAAAAATGGTGACTTAAAATCCCTCCATGCTTCCGACAGCGACGATACTTTACTGCGTTTAGCAATCAAAAATCTTCAAGAAAGCTTTGATAATAATCTTAATCAAATCAAAAATACTAGATTACTTAACTTTGATATTAATGGTCAACAACAATTTGTACAAGTTGTACCTTTTCAAGATGATTATGGTTTAGATTGGTTGATTTTAGTGGTAATTCCCCGCTCAGATTTTATGCAGAGAATTCATGCTAATACTCGCACAACTATCACCCTATCTTTGGTCGCATTAATATTAGCAATTATTTTTGGCTTACTCTGTTCTGAATTAATTATCAGACCAATTAGACGTTTGCAGCAAGCAGCAACTTCTTTATCCGTCGGTCAGTGGCAAGAAAGAGTACAAGAAGTTCCCATTAATGAATTAGCAATCCTAGATCGAGCATTCAATCAAATGGCAGAAGAGTTGCAAAAATCATTTTTGGAATTGGAGAATAAAAATCTTGCTTTACAGGAGGGAGATCGATATAAAGATGAATTTATGAAAAATATTTCCCATGAACTGAGAACTCCACTGAATATTATTATTGCTGCGATAAAACTGATTCTAGATGACTTTGTTGATAGTCGGGAAGAAGAAATTGAATTATTAACAGAGGCTGACATAGCTTCTCTTAATTTACTCAATCTAATTAATCAACTTTTAGACTTAGTACAAATCCAAGAAGGTAAATTACCTGTTGATAAACAGTTAATCAATTTACAGAAATCTTTAGGAGAAATAATTGATTCTGTCAAACCTAGAATCAAACAAAAAAATCTCCAACTATATACACCTGATATGTCTCGCTCAATATTAGTTGACGCAGATGAAAAGAAGCTGAAAAAAGTCTTGATAAATATTATTGATAATGCAATTAAGTTTACAAAAAGTGGTAGTATTACTATTAATATTGAAATTAAACCAGGGTTCCAAACTTATGACATAGATCAAGTTCCTTTAGCAGTAGTAACTATTAAAGATACAGGAATTGGGATTGAACCCAGTGAACAGCATCAACTTTTTAAATCTTTTATGATGTTAGATGGTTCTACTACTCGTGGTTATCGTGGTTGTGGTTTAGGATTAGCAATTTCTCATAGCTTGATGGAATTGATGGGAGGTCATATTACTCTAGAAAGTGCTGGTAAAAATCAAGGTACAACAGTAGCTATCTCTTTACCAATTAGTTTAAAAAATTCCGCCTAAATTGAAACGTGCAAAGTGGGAATCTAATGTAGATAATAGGACTAGTGACTTAAAACTTTTTATTTACTAATTATTTACTAATTAACTAGACTCAATATTAAATATTAATTAAGAATTAACTAAAAATTAAGTGAAAAAACTATTGCTCAATTAATTAATTGTTTGGCAATCATGTATACTTATGTTGTCTGAATCAAAACAAAGGTTATAATATGCCACCAAAGTCTCAAAATCTACCAGCTCAAGATACCCATAAAAGCCAATTTTTTTCTACTATAGGTCAAGCCGAGTTATCCCCCTTGGTCAACAATATATTAATAGCTGCATTAGTAGGCGTAATTACATTTAGTATAGTTAGTTCTCTCATAGTTGCCACCCATCAAAATAATCTTAATCAAAATAATAACCTAGAAACAAAGAAAACTCCCTTGAAAACCAAATTTATTTGACCTATTTCAAGACAAAAAAATCACTTTTCCTCAGCTTGTACCCGTTACCCAAATTTCTAATGAAAAATTTCCTCAGAACTCTCAAGCAGATTTTTCTTCCTGAAAAAGATGATGTTTTTCTCGGATTTCTTGAAAATATAGAGGTTATAGTTTCTAAAGTTTTATCTTTAGCAATGGTTTGTGTCATTATATTCGCCGTATTTGACCTGATTATATTTATATCCCAACAGCTTTTTTTTAAATCTAATCCTTTGTTCAAAGATACCTTATTTGAAATATTCGGGCTATTCTTAAATATTTTAATCGCCCTGGAAATTTTAGAAAATATTACCGCTTATCTCCGGAAGCACGTTTTTCAAGTGGAGCTAGTAATTGCCACTTCTTTAATTGCTGTAGCGCGAAAAATCATTATTTTTGATATAGACAAAAAAACCGGACAAGATTTAATTGGACTGGGATTTGCAATTATTGCTCTGTCGATTAGTTTTTGGATTATTAGGTCTCGCAAAAATAGATGATTTTACTATCATTTCAGTTATCAGTACCTCTGTCATAAGGAGGCTTGAAATTTGAAATATTCTCTTTTTTTATCCCCTTAAAAGGCTATCTCTGATC
>JASJEE010000176.1 GCA_030064835.1 Microcoleaceae cyanobacterium MO_207.B10
CCGTTTTTTAAACTCCTCTCTAACCCTTCTGCCCTCTGCCTTACCTTTATCATAAAGGTTATTTCTAAACCGGATTTGGTATGAGTCTACTTCATCAATATGGGAATTGCTATATATAAGACTCAAGATATAATTAAAATATTCTCTAACAGAAAATGTATAGATTGTGTTTATGTACAGAAACTCCAAATTAATTTACGCCATCTCTGTAATCTTCATCGGTATAAATCTATCGAATTGTCAAAGTATTTCCGAGAACAAAGCAAAAACAACAATTCCGACTAAAACTGAGACTAAAATCCCTACAAAAAATAACGAAACAAATACCACAACATTCCCACTAGGAACCAATCTTAACGGCATTGCAGATTGGTCAACCCAATATCCGTTTACAGATTATTTCAAAAATTCTCGTCAGTGGGTTACACACGGAGAAAAAGTTTGGAGTACCGATGAAACTGACAAATTAGAAATTGATGAAAATGGTTGGGTAAAATCATTAAATGGAGGAAAATTTACCAGCATTGGTACATTTATACCCAACGATAAACAAGGTCGCCGATTTGTTGTACTTTATGATGGCGAAGGCACAATTGAATACAAGTTTTCTGCCAAAAAAGACGAAGCAGTTTCCCAACCAGGTCGCGATATTTTTGATGCTGAACCAGATTCTCACCTTCACTTAAGAATTACCGAAACAGACCCCAATAATACTGAAAATTATATCCGCAATATTAGAGTAATTCCTGAAGAATACGAACAAATATATCAATCTCAAATTTTTAATCCAGACTTTCTCAAAAGTTTAGAAGGTTATCAAGTGTTGCGATTTATGGATTGGATGAAGACAAATAATTCTCAACAACAAGAATGGAACAACCGACCAAAAGTTAATGATACAAATTACTCAAAAAAAGGTGTTCCTGTAGAAGTAATGGTAAAATTAGCTAATCAAACAGGAATTAATCCTTGGTTTACCCTACCTCATCGAGCTACGGATGATTATGTCCGTAATTTTGCCAAATATGTCAAAGAAAATCTCAATCCTAATCTCAAAATTTATGTAGAATTTTCTAATGAAGTCTGGAATTTTCAGTTTAAACAAGCACGCTATGCTCAAGAGCAAGGTAAACAAGAATTTGCCAATTTAGAAATAAAAAAAATTCCCTTTCTTAATTATTGGTATGGCAAACGTAGTATGGAAATTGCCCAAATTTGGGATGAAGTATTTGGAGCAGAAAAAGAACGGGTAATAGGTGTATTGGCAACCCAAGCAGCTAATAGTTGGACTGCGAAAAAATCCCTAGAATATATTAAGTCGATTGCTGGAGTTTCCTACGAAGAAGCAGGTATTGACGCGATCGCCATTGCTCCTTATTTTGGGTTCCCTTTAGGAAAGGAAAAAAATGTCAAAGCTATAGAAAATTGGACCAAACAAGGTATGGATTATGCTCTAGACCAGTTGTTTGCTGAGGTGACAAAAGGAGGTGTTTTGCCAGAAGGTTATCCCGGAGGATCTATTCAGCGTTCGAGGGACTTAATATCGAAGTATGTAGAATTAGCTGAGTCTGCGGGTTTAGACTTAATTGCTTACGAGGGAGGTCAACATATTGCAGCTCTACATCAGGGTATGGAGAATAACGAGGCAATAGTAGATTTGTTTGCTGCAGCAAACCGCGACCCCAGGATGGGAGAAGCATATAGGGAGTATTTTGCCATGTGGCAAGAGGTGGCTGGTGGAGGTCTATTTGCCCATTTCTTAGATGTTGGTCGCTTTAGCAAATGGGGTAGTTGGGGTAGTCGCGAAAGTTTATATCAAGAGAGTTCCCCTAAATTTAATGCTCTTCAAGAGTTAGTTGCTGAATAATAAATTTCTTAGCAGCAAGACCGGGAATCACAAAAATTTGGTTTTTACAAACCACTAAAAATCAGAATCAAAAACCCGGTTTTTTCTAACTTTATAAATACTGTATAAAACTTTTTATATACAACTTTCTCGAATTATCAAGGTTAAAAATACTTTGTTAACCTCACAGTTTTATTCAAAGTAATACTACACTTAAAATCCAGGTTCATTTCATTATTTTGGCAATGAATTTACTTACTTTACAGACAAGGAAAGAAAATTGTCTAGAGGTATAAATAACGTACTTTCGTAAATACATAAAAGGTGCGGTTTAGAAGAAATAGCCCTGCTTAAAATCTGTACAATTAAAAATAAGTATCACAATACGAAATAGGGTTTGCTGAAAAAGTCTTATGAGTAAGGGAGGAGTCAGGAGTCAGGAGAATTGCGAATTATAGAAGAGGCAGGAGGAAGAATAGTCCTTTGATTTTTCTGCCATAGTCTACCCAAAACGCTCACTTTTTCAGCTTTATCAACCAAAAAGCTGGTACTTTTTCCAGACATAAAATTGCTCAAACCTTTATTCGTCAATGCTTTGATATTTAATCAGCAAGCCCTAAATAATATTTACAGCAGTTTTGAGGATGGTGAGTTACAGTTGAATACTTGTTTGTTTCACCTGTTATATAAGTCTCTAAAACTGTGTACCTAACTTACTTAAAAACTGCTTAACCAGATTTGATATTATTCAGGAAATTTCCGGTCGTGCTACTGCAGTTTTAAATATTTTTTGCAAAGCTTGATTTCGCACATCTACTGATTCCTTTCCCCACTTCCATAAACTTTCATAGAAAAAGAATGATACTCCTGCAAAATTTCTCTGACGCACAGCTTCTACTTGTTCTTCAATTGTTGTTATCGGAGTCGAATTATTTTTCAAACCAGTCAAAATTCCAATGGCAAAAGGAATATTATTTTTAGCTAATTTAACCTCTGTTCGTTCCAACTCTTTAATAAAACGTTTAATATCAGGACGATAAACTTGTAAAACAATTTCATCAATCCATTTTTCTGTTTCCCAAGTCAACCAGTCTTGCAAATAAGCAGGTAAAGCAAAGTGCAAAGGATTGGGAGATACAGAAATAATACAGTCTGGTTTTACTGCTTTTATTTCTTGATAAATTCGCTCTACAAAATTATTAATTTTATCTGCTCGCCAACGCACCCAAAAAGTTTCTTGATAATTATCAGAAGGGGATAAACCAGGAAGTTCTTTTTCATATAATTTAACTGTAAAATCATCATAACCAAATTCCGCAGGCAAACCAAAATGATCGTCAAATTGAATCCCATCTATATCGTATTTAGTCACAATTTCCATAA
The DNA here is from genome assembly GCA_030064835.1 of Microcoleaceae cyanobacterium MO_207.B10. GTDB lineage: Bacteria > Cyanobacteriota > Cyanobacteriia > Cyanobacteriales > Microcoleaceae > JASJEE01. The sequence continues at coordinate 3,230 of JASJEE010000176.1, forward strand.
CTAAATCTAAGATAAATTTTTGCACTTCTGGATGAAAAGGATTAAGCCAAACTCTAGGATATTTTCCTTGCATTTTAATAGTAGTTCCATCCCTACGTTTAGTTAACCAATTAGGATGTAATCTTGCTAGTTCTGAATCTGCTGGTGCCATGAAACCAAATTCAAACCAGGGAATAATTGTTAAACCTTTTTCGTGTGCTTCGCTAATAATTTCTTGTAAAAAATCTCGCCCTTGTAAACCAGGTGTGGGGTCTAAAGATTTGCCAAATACTTGTTGTGCTACTTGACTAGGATAGAGAGTATAACCTCCTTGCCAAACAGTAGGATAAAGTGTGTTGAAGTTAAGATTTTCTAAACGATTAACTGCTGCTTTTGTAGCTGATTCAGAAAATAAAACCTCGCTGTCAATATTGGTTATCCAAACACCACGAATTTCGGTTTTTTGTGTAGTTTTGCTAATTTGATTAGAGGCAAATACCAATGTAATTGTTGTGAAAATTGCAATTAGTGTTAAGAGGATGATTCGGTAAATTGATTTGGATTTAGACATGAAATTTTGATAGAGATTGAAATTATTTGTGATTAAGCGATCGCTCAGATTCAGAGATTGACAATTAATCTAAATATAAAGAGTCTTTAGATTCAATGCTTGACATTATATTCTCAAAATTTTTGATAAGAATGCAAATAAGTATTAGGAGCATAGTTTAAGAAATTGATTTGGATTTAGACATGAGATTTTTATCTGAATTAAGTTTTTTGTGAGTAATCGATCATATCTATAAATTAATAAATTAAGGTGAGAAGGGAGAAAATTCAGATACAGTATTTGATAATATACTTCTTTATAACAGTTGTCAATTTTCAATAGATAGTTATCAACCTAATCTCATCTCAGATGGTATAATCAAAATTAAATAATGGCAGTAAAATTTATGAGCAGTAAAGAAAATTCAAACAAATATCAAGAGGCTGAAAATGATGAGGAGGAAGCTTATGAAAAATATGAGTTAATTTACGATCCAGAGAAAATTAATTTTATTACTAGAGAACCTACAATTGAACAGTTGGTGAGAAGAATAAATGAAAAAGTTCTTGATTTAGCTCCAGATTTTCAGCGTCATTCTGATATATGGAAAGATGACGTTAAAAGTAGATTTATTGAATCTATTATTATTAGGATTCCTTTGCCACCTTTTTATATCGATGGTACTAATTAAGACAACTGGTTAGTAATAGATGGATTGCAAAGACTTTCAGCTTTAAAGCAGTTTATTATTAAAAGCGATAATAATTTACGGTTAACAGGTTTAGAATATCTGGGCAATGAACTTGATGGTAAAACATATCAAGAATTACCTCGTAAATATCAACGTCGTATTGAAGAAACTCAAGTTACTATCTATCTAATTGCACCAGGTACACCAGCTAAAGTTAAGTACAATATTTTTAAACGTATTAATACAGGAGGAGAACGTTTAACTCCTCAAGAAATACGTCATGCTCTTAATCCTGGTAAAGTCTTAAAATTATTACTCAATCTTGCTAAATCTCCAGAATTTACTAATGTTATTCCCCTCGGTAAATCACGAATTAGACGTATGGAAGATAGGGAATTTATAGTAGGTTCTTTAGCAGTGATGCTCAAATCTAATTCTTATCAAGATTATGCTAAAAATGGCAGAGAAGAATTTTTAGATAATGCTATGAAAAAAATTAATCATTTATCTGATTCGCAAATCCAGCAACTTGAAAATAAGTTCAAAAATGCTATGATTGTTTGTCAAGAAATATTTGGCGACGAAGCTTTCCGTAAACCTAAGAAACAAAGAAGATTTCGAGTTAATAAAGCTTTGTTTGAAACCTGGTCATTTCATATTAGTCAGCTTAATACTAAAGAAACTAAAAAGCTTAAAGCTCGGAAGCAAGACTTAATAGATAAATTTGCTAAATATGTAGATAAAGATAAAGAATTTGCCAAGTCTATCTCTCAAGCTCAAGATAAGATAGAATATCGTTTTGAAACTATTGAAAAAATTATCCAGGAAGTTCTAAATGATTAGTTCAGTACATCTAAAAAACTTTAAACCTTTTGCCAATCAGCTTTTATCATTTAAACCACTGACTTTGTTATCTGGTCTAAATAGCACAGGCAAATCTTCTGTCTTACAAGCACTACTTTTAATGCGTCAATCTTACCAACAAGGACTATTAGAAAATCAAGGTTTAGCACTCAATGGTGAATTAGTTTCTATAGGCACTGCTCAAGATGCATTATTTGAAGGAGCAAAAGAAGATTTTATTAGTTTTGAAATTACCTGGGAAAATGGCGAACAAGGAATCTGGAATTTCTCCTATGATCGGGAAAAAGATGTTCTAAATCTTGCCTCATCACCTGTTACTTCAGATATTTATAAATCTAGTCTTTTTAACAAAAAGTTTCACTATCTGCAAGCCGAACGTTTAGGTCCTCGTTTATTTTTAGAAATGTCAGATTTCCAAGTTCAAAAACTAGAAAAATTAGGCACTAAAGGAGAATATGCAGCCCATTTTTTATTTGTCACAGATTTTATGGAACTTCAGGTAATAGAATTAGACGAAAATGAAGAGTTAACTGACTACTCGGAAAAAATTGTTCATGCTAGTCGCAGTAGTCATGTCAAACAACATACCGACTGGATTAAAAACCGTATCGAAAATCAACTATTTGATAAGCAAGTTGATGGAGAAGCACTATGGGAAATGAGAGGAGAATTTTTTCCTAATTTAATCTTCTGTGAACAAGTAAAGCAACAATTACAAAACCTCAACACTGGCAACCCAATTTTGCAACAGGTAAAGAAACGATTATTGGAATTAGAAAAATACTGTCAAACTTGGCAAACAGGAACTTTTAATCCAAATCTTTTACCAAGCAAAACAACCCCAGAAAGTGACTCAAGAATTCAACAATTTAGAGAGCAACTAACTATTAAATGTCCTGATGGTAAAAAACGTCTTTTTAGTTGGCATCTACGCATGACTCCTAGTGCTTGGCGACTTTATTTTTCTGAAGAGTTAGGACCTGGAAAAATAATCATTGGTTATATAGGTCTTAAGTTACTTAAGCTAAAATAGTAAGAACATTTTTAATAGTAAAAAAATATATATTAATTACGTAAACTCCATGAGCAAAAATTCTAACTTTCCCATTCCCAAATTTTCCTATATTTGTGGCATCCTTACCACACTAACCCTATTAATATGGCTCCTGAGAGGGTTAAGAATCCTGTCATTTTTACCAGGAGGAATCATTTTAGCTCTAATACTACTATCAATCACAACTGGTGTTATTAGTATCTTACCAAAACCACGCTAACTCAGAATTATTTGAGTTTTTTCTAAGAATTTTTTGTGCATCTATAACTAGTAAATAAAACTCTCTTATAGCCATCAATAAAACTCCTTTATACTTGGCGATCACGTTGCATTATTTCCCCCACTGTTACATTTAACTGTGCCCCAATTAAAACTACCAAAGAACTAATATATAACCACAATAATAAAATAATAAAAGTACCAATAGCTCCATAAGTACGATTATAGTTACCAAAATGTAAAACGTATAAACGAAATAAATTAGAAGCACCCGCCCACATTAATGCTGCTATAATTGCACCAGGCATAATAGGAGTACCTCTTCGTCTGCTACTCGGACCAAAACGGTAGACAAAAGCAAAAGCCGTAGAAACTATTCCTAGAGTTATCGGCCATCTTAATTGACTCCAAGTTTCTAATAGTTGTGACTTCAATATGCAATCATCAACAGGTTCTTGAAACAAACAACTAGCTACTTGTTCTGGCGGACAATTAGGTAAAGTTTCTAGCAAACAACTTTGGCGAGAAATCATCTCTACAACTAGGTCACTTACTAACACTAACCCAGAAGCAATAATTAATAGTATTAAAGTACCAAAAGTCAATGCTAAAGAAACTAACTTAGCTTTCCAAAAAGGTCTTTTTTTATCAAGATGTACTTGATGAATTTGGTCGAGAGCTGCCATAGCAGAACTTAATACCCCAGAAAATATCCAGATCGAACCAATAAAACTGAAAGAAAAAATTTCTCCATTTCTAGTTATCAGAATTTCATCTACAGCACTGCTAATTAGAAATCTCACTTGTTCTGGAACAATATCTATTAATAAACTTCCCATTTGTAAAAGCGTGGAACGTAAAGAGGCAAATAGTCCAATTGCAGCAATAACAGTCAATAATCCTGGAAAAAAAGCTAAAATAGCATTGTATGCCATCTCTGCTGATAAACCTGATAATCTCTGTTTAGCAGCACACTTACATACTTGTTTAATAGTCTGAAAATTTAGATATCCCAGGAACTCAAAAAAACGAATTATTCGCCTGAGTATATGTTTCACAATTCCCTTGAGTAATATCGATAAAACTCGATAACCTCTTTGAGCTATTGGAGTTAATAAACTTAAGAATTGCTGCCTATTATCACGGTTTAAAAATTCCCGTAATGTTGCCGAATTAAAGTAGCGGAGAAAATCAAAAAATTTCATAGGACTTTTAGCCAAAAAGGATCGTAATTTAAAAAGTTAAAAGTCAAAAGTCAAAAGCAAAATATTATAAAGATATATCTAGAAGCTGAAAACAGGGATATTTTTCGTTAAAAGTTATAGTTTTAGTAAAGAAGGTAGAACTATTCAACATAAATTTAACTTTTAGTTCTCCCTATTATGATTATTATTGACACTCTATAATCTAAAATCTGATATGACTCAAAATATAACCCAGTGGTTAAATGAAATCAAAGCTCTTCAACAGAAAATAGGAGAACTTCAAACAGAATTAAATGCTGCCCAAGATAGTGCCTCTCAGTGGCGTCAACTCTATAATACTGAAGCTCAACAGCGACGAAATGAAACTCAAAGGACTCAAGAAACTATTGATAGTTTAAAAACCCAAATTCAGGAATTACAATACAGTTTCTCCTCTATGAAGGGGAGTGAAGATGAAACTGTGACACCTATTGAACAGCAAATCGAATATTTACAGACTTTAGATGAATTTAAGGCCAAAATTATTGAAGTAGGCCAAGAACGCGATCGCGCCACGGAACAAGTCCAAAAATTAATTGAAGCTCTCAAACAAGAGCAGGCTAATCATGCAGAAACTCGTAAAAGTCTCACAAATGCTTTAGCAGATGCAGTAGACTTATTAGCAAAGGCCAAAGTGGCCAAGCAACAAAAATCAGAAATTACACCCAACACTCAACCAGAAGCAGAAGTTAATACCGATCATCTCACCCAAATCCAAATACAACATTCCCCGTCTCCCAATGTTGCTGAATTACCAGGAAATCAAGAAAAACTATTACCTCGCTTACCCGGTGCAAAGGAAAAAGAGCCAAGTTAATTACTTGTTTTTTCGGCGTTGCTGATGCGTGAGTATGATTTGTGTTTTTTGGTAATTGCTAAACTATTGAATAACAAATAGTTGAGGTTGTTCAATTTTTATTTTCATACCTTGATTCAGCAACACCGTTTTTTCGATATCCAGCGACTAACATTGTATTTAAAAATAGGCTACTTAATTTTGTAGCCCAGATTAGTCATGCTATTTTTTTTATACCATTTTCAACAAATATTTTTACATTAGTTGACTTCTAGATGTTAGGTATTAGGTCGTAGGAATGAAAAGACCTCTCCAGAAAATAGAGAGCAGGGATTAGGGAGTAGGGAGCAGGAAGTAGGGAGTAGGAAGAAATAATTGATGTTTTCTTGACGATAATTAATTTGATTTTGGCGTTGCTGATGCGTGGGTATGATTTATATTTATTAGCGATCGCTAAACTATTAAATAGCAAGTATTCTAGATTGTTGAGTTTTTATTTTCATACCTTGATTCAGCAACGCCTTGATTTTTTATTATTGGAGATGTCTAAGGAGAATAAGTCTAAATTTTCCTATCCTTTGGTATCCCGATTTTACTGTAACAATTTCCCCGGATACCCGTCCGATACCCGTGCAGGTACAAGGTTTATCCTTGCCCCCGCCTACGCGAGGATAGACTCCGGTGGGGACGAGGGCAACTCTTACAAAGGTAAGTTTTTTACTTTTTGGTTGTAATAAAGCTGGGAAGGCAAAGAGGACGTAGGAGACAAGGGAGAAAAAAGCGTCAAAATCATCAGTTTGAATGTTCCTTATTTCTGCTTCCTTGTCCACTTTTCCCCCTAGTCTACCTTCTCTGACCCATCTTATCCCTTTATTGTTAAAAACATACCCTTGTGAACAATCCCCGTGTCCCTATGAGGAAGCGGAGACACAGTAACACACCATCTCCGCGTCTCCGTTTCTCCCCCTATCCGTGTCCCCAAGAACCCGCGTCCCCCTGTCAAATCTTAAAAACTTACCCTTGTAAATTTGGCATTAAAATCCCATAATTTCAGCTACCTTTTCTATCGTAGGTTCTATCCCTTGCTTAAACTGACTATTATTGCTGTGTTTAATCGCCACATCAGGGTCCTTCAGACCATGACCAGTCAGGACGCAAACTATTTTCGCTCCAGTAGGAACTTGGTCTTTTACTTTCAGTAAACCAGCAACAGAAGCAGCGCTAGCTGGCTCACAGAAAATTCCCTCATGGGAAGCCAATAAACGATAAGCTTCTAATATCTCTTCATCCGTAACTGCCGTAAAGCTACCTTGACTTGCTTGTTGAGCTGCGACAGCTTTTTCCCAACTAGCAGGATTGCCAATTCTAATGGCACTGGCCACTGTTTCGGGATGGCTAACAGGATGACCTTGAACAATAGGTGCTGCGCCAGCGGCCTGAAAACCCATCATTTTTGGCAGGCGATCGCATTTTCCTTCTTGATGATATTGACAAAAGCCCATCCAATATGCTGTGATATTTCCGGCATTTCCAACAGGAATACATAGCCAGTCTGGGGAAGTACCCAAACTGTCCACTACCTCAAAAGCACCAGTTTTTTGACCTTCGAGGCGATAGGGATTAACTGAGTTAACCAAAGTTACCGGATATTTATTGGCCACATCTCGGACTATTTCCAGGGCCTGGTCAAAATTTCCCTTAATTGCCAAAACTTCAGCCCCATATAACAAAGCTTGGGCTAATTTCCCCAAAGCAACATAACCATCTGGAATTAATACAAATGCTCGCATTCCACCTCGTCTAGCATAAGCTGCTGCTGAAGCTGAAGTGTTACCTGTACTAGCACATATTACTGCTTTGGCTCCTTCTTCTTTAGCTTTAGAAATTGCCAAAGTCATGCCCCTATCTTTAAAACTACCTGTAGGGTTAAGACCATCGTATTTGACAAATACTTCTACTTGTCGGCCAATGATTTTGGCGATCGCTGGCACAGGTATTAGAGGAGTATTACCTTCTTGTAGTGTTACCACAGGAGTTTGTTCTGTTACTGGCAGATAGGATCTGTACGCCTCTATCAAACCGGGCCAACCTTGTACTTTTGACTGATTAGGGGACAATGTTGAGGTCATCTCTAGTTTTGAATTTTTTATGTAGACTTTAGTTTTTCTTATCTTAGGCCAGAGTTATATATACATTTTTGGTTAAATCCTCAATTAGGATCAAACCTAATTAAATCTATGGTTAAGAAATATACTAAACTTTACTGGTCTTATTGTATTATCCAACTGTTCAGTGCTGGCTTTCATTTTCCAATTTCATCTGCCGGAAGTTAAATAGCTTAATTTGTTGTAATCTATCTTAATATTCCGGTTAAAATAAAAAAATAGGTAAATAAGTATAAATGGCTAGTAAGTTATTAATGTCTCATCCTACCTCTACTTTATCAAGTGCATCTCGTTCTGGAGATAAAACCCGTACCCTAGAACGAATGAAGTCCCTGTATCAAACAGATCAACAGGTTAAGTTCCTTCATTTGGAGGCAGAAGTAGAAACTTTATTGCTGGAGTTAAAAACCCTCAAAGAGCGAAATTTAATCTCAAATCTTGAAAAATAAATCAATCACAGGGCTTTTAGATTTTAGATTTATCTATCTAAATATGTTTCGAGGATGGCAAATTACGGATGTATGAGATGTATGACAAATCATACTTAAATATTACCAACTTCAAATTAATGATCGCAAGAGTGTGATATAACTATAAAGGTTTTGCTACCTGTAGTGTGATTTATAAAAAAAATCACAAGAGTTTACGGTCAATGATATGAAATACGACTATTGACTATAAAAGACTTTCTGTGGTCAAAACTGCCAGCAAACTTTTGAGGCTGGCGTTTTTTTTAGCAATGATAAATCTACTAGATAACAATCAAAAAAATACGGAGAGTTAAAACAGTCTATGACAGTATCGATTCCACAGTCTTCCTATGGTAGTCCTAATATTAAGAACATTCAACTACAGCTAAAAGATATTGTGAAAACTCTACCTCGCGAAGTTTTCATTAAAGACCAATGGAAAACATGGACAATGGTGGCAACCAATATCTTAATGGTTGTTTTAGGTTACTGGGGACTAACAATTACACCCTGGTTTCTCTTACCCCTAGCTTGGGTTTTTACTGGCACCGCATTAACAGGGTTTTTTGTTATTGGCCATGACTGCGGTCATCGTTCCTTTGCTAACCGTCGCTGGGTTAACGATCTAGTTGGTCACTTAGCCTTTTTACCCTTAATTTATCCCTTTCATGGTTGGCGAATAGGCCATAATCATCACCATAAACATACGAATAAGATGGGGGAAGATAATGCTTGGCAACCATGGTATCCAGAAGATTTTGAGGTTGCTGGTAGCTTTATGCAGTCAGTATATAGGGTGATGCGTGGCAGACTTTGGTGGTTAGCTTCTATTGCTCACTGGGCAGTTGTTCATTTTGACTGGAGAAAATTTGAGGAAAAGGATAGGGAAGATGTTAAGTTTTCTGCATTGGTAGTTTTTGGGTTTAGCGCGATCGCTTTTCCTTTGTTAATAGCTACAGTTGGTCTGTGGGGTCTGGTGAAGTTTTGGTTAATACCCTGGTTAGTTTACCACTTCTGGATGAGTACATTTACGATTGTTCACCACACAGTACCAGAAATTCCTTTTACTTCTGCGGAAGAGTGGAATGAAGCAGAGGCTCAATTATTTGGTACAGTACATTGTGATTATCCTCGTTGGGTAGAGTTTCTTTGCCATGATATTAATGTGCATATTCCCCATCACGTCTCAACAGGAATTCCTTCATATAATTTGAGGCAAGCACATCAATTTTTGAAGGAT
>JASJEE010000012.1 GCA_030064835.1 Microcoleaceae cyanobacterium MO_207.B10
ACTTTTTGTGTATTAACGAAAATATGCCTTTTCAAGGATTGAAGGTTCTATCAACCAATCTCTAAAAGCTAGTAAAATTCTCACTTGATTCTAGAATGAAATAGCCCTGATAAATATCTGATTAAAATTTATTCCATAACTACAACCTACTACTTAAAGCCTATAAATTTATTTGTAGCAAAATTTTAAAATTTGGTATGACTAACCATGGATTACGAACATCTAAAAACAGCCATAAGTTTATTAACCGCAGCCACCCAAGAATTACAAAATATTGTTAATACAATTCCCGAAAATCAAGCAAAAAATCAAACAGTTGAAGCAACCAAAGCCACGCTCAAAAAAGCAATATCTGAAATATCCGCCTCTGTAAATCCTCCCCAGACAAATCATATTTCTGATGAACTTTTAGAAAAAGCAAAAAACCTCGGTATTCCCTTAGATGATATAGAAGTTATAGTCGCTATTTCAGAACATCATCCTAGTCAAATAGCAGGTGTATTAGCAGAAATTGATAATCGAGCAGAAAATATTAGACGTAGACGAGAATATTTTCTTTTAAGACTACCAGAAATGCTTGTAGAGAAATTAGGTTCTAGATTACCAGTTGTGAAAGCTAGTGATATGAACTGGCCCCAAGAACCAATTTCTAAAGAATATCGAGAGGCAATTAAAGCTAAATATAAAATTGATAAACTGATGAAAAATCGACCTTATTTTAGAGCATCTATTTTTGACAAAATCAAAGAAGCTGAAGCAAATTTATCAATCTCTCAAAATCAAATCAAAGAATCTGAGAAAGAATCTGACTTAGATGAAGAAATACCATTTTAATACAGGGGGATGACATCACCTCTGTCAAAACTGAGGTCTGGTTTTCTCTAGCTGAAGAATCCCGCGCTGTCTCGTAGAGCAGCGTCGGGAGTCGAGAGTCGAGAGTCGGGAGTATATCAATCTGATTATACTGATGTAGTTTGACGGTCTGAACTACATCTTTTCATATATTCCCAACCTCGTTGAGGAGACACGCGATCGCGTCCAATTTTTCTGGCAATCCATTCAGCTACTTTTGGCCCAGTCCATACTTCTTGGTCTTTGGGAGGACTTTTCAGAGCTATCCGTAACTGTTCTTGTTGTTCTGGAGTAAGTAAAGCATGAGATGGGTAAAACTTGCGCGTTTTTCGTCGGTTCAAAACTCCAGCAGGTCCTTGTTTATTGTAGGTCTTCACTATGTCTTTGGCGTAATCATAGTTAAAACCCAAGGCTTTAGCAGCTTCTTTAACCGTCCATTTCTGAGACACTAACCATAACAAGTGCCAGCGCCTAGATTCTACTTTATCCTTGATATTTAGATACTGCTGCTTAATTTCTTCGGTGGTGAGGTGGTGTTTTAGATCAACTTTTTTAGGCATATTTACTCTAATTCTTTCAGGGAGTACAAAAAGTTCAATGTCAAATCCTCGGAAGCGATCGCCTCAACAGACTATGAGTCTCTCGCGGAACGGTGCAAATGCACTATCGCTTTTCCAGAAATTCTGAGAAGTAACTCACCCTGATAAAATTTTGATAAACCTAAATATTTTTTTCTATGCTATAATCTTAAGTTTATCAACTAGTATTGTTTATGCTTTATTTGTCTTAAGTATATCTAGTATAACAGTTTTTAACATCCAGGTAAATACATAAACTTTATATAGCAACTAGTAATTTAGTAATCACAGAGCTACTTTTTTTCTTTCCTTTATCCTTATCCTGCTTGAGTTTCAATGTAGTAACTGAACCTAACGGATGTTGAAAAACCCTAGCTAATTCTTTCAGTTTATTTAGATCACCTTTACAAACTCTTTAATTTTATTATTAAATTTTACATAATCTTTACAAAAACAAACTTAACTGCTCTTAAAAAGCTATCTTTAAAACTAAATACATGATTTTTATTTTTTGTCAAGTCATAATACCATTTTGAAAAAAGAATGTGATGCTTGAGAAAACTTCAACTATTAACTAATTAATCAAGTTTTTCCACTTTATCCCTTTGATAACTAGCCTTTTTCTTTGTTTTTCCTATTATTTCACCACACCCCAAACCCCACACCCCAAACCTCACACCCCAAACCCTACACCCACGATTGATAATACTTGTAGGAAACATTTATCAATTTGGTATAAAGTTTGTATAGTAATCATATCAAATCCGGATAATTACTATATCCAAGTCAGCAGGTTTGCGCAGCATTCAGTAAGGAAAACAATCTCAAGGGGGTACAAGATTGCTTCCTATCGTCGCAATGACAATTTTGCACAAAATTTAGATGTGTCAATCCACTAGGATTATGAACAAACATCAGGAGGACACAAACCAGCAAATTCCAAAGTAGTAACTTCCAGTGTATCTAACTCAATTCTTCGGATCGCATGATTATTAGTATCAGCAATAAACAAATGTTGCGCGATCGCACTTAATCCCGACGGTTCAAAAAAGCGACAATGAATACCTCGTCCATCCTGATGGCCAGGAGTACCATCACCCAACATAGTACGACATAAACCCGCGTGATATTCCACCCGCTTAATCTTATGATTATAAGTATCAGCAACCCAGACATAGTTTTGGGTATACTCTATACCTAAACAATGCTGCAATAAAACCTGTGCCCCTCCACCATCTTTATCTCCAAAACCAAATAATTCCCCACTACCACAGACAGTACGTACTTTCGGGTGTTCATTAACGCCTACAGCCCGAATTGAACTCACCTCGCTATCAGCAACAAATAACTCATTGCCATCTGTACTAATACCACTAGGTTGAGCAAAAGCAGATTCAACTAGAGAGCCATCTATACAAGCTTCCGCACCACTACCCGCATAAGTGCCAATAATTCCCGTCTCAAGCTGCAACTGCCAAATTTGATGGGAACCTGCCATAGCAATAAAAAGGCGATCGCCTACCATCTCCACATCCCACGGAGAATTCAGTTTTGTTTCCCTCGCAACTCCGCTATGGGGAGCAATTTGATGACTTTTTTCTCCTGTTCCGGCAATAGTTTCCACCTGCTGAGTATTAAAATCTATCTTGCGTAGAGCATGATTTTCTCTATCAGCAACATATAAAACTTGATGTTTCTCATCAAAAGTCATACCTTGAGGATCGAAAAATTGAGCTTCAGAAAATGAACCGTCAGTTAATCCTGCTTTCCCACTACCAATAACGTGCAAAACATCACCCTCAAGAGTGCTAACAACAATACGATGATGTCCGGAGTCAGCAATAAATAATTGATTAGTATTACTATCAGCAAGAACTTTACCAGGAAAAGCTAAAGGAGTAACTGAAGGTTGCTTTTGTTTTTCCAGAATTAAACTAACTTCCCTAAAATTGATAGTACCTTTGTTTTGATGTTCAGAAATCAACTTACCAATAATTTCATCTAAAGCATCACGCTTTCCTTCTCCAGAAACAGTCCCAACTACATACCCTTCTGGATCGATAATCTTGAAAGTAGGCCATGCACGTACAGCATATTGTTGCCAAACTCTAGAGCCACTGTCTACTAAAACAGGATGTTCAACATTATAGCGGAGGATAGCTTGGCGGATATTTTCGGCATCTTTTTCATGCTCGAACTTGGCCGAGTGGACACCAATAACCGTCAGGGTATCTGGGTATTTTTGTTCTAAGTATTTGAGGTCTGGTAGAACGTGCAGGCAATTTATGCAGCAGTAAGTCCAGAAGTCCAAGATGACAACTCGTCCTTTCAGAGATGCCAGGGATAGGGGTTTATCTGTATTTAGCCAAGGGTAGTTTCTGGGTAGTTCAGGTGCTCTTACGCGGGCCATAAAAGTTAGCTATGTTGATATTATGGTATTTCTTTAAATTTAGCGAAGTCTGCGGCAATGAGCAAAGTAGGCCATTTTTAATGAGTTTGGCTCGGAGGGTTGTCAACAATTATGGCCTTATTTTCAGGTAATACCAAATTCAAAAAAGCCATGCCCTTGCTTATGTGGCAGGGGGGTATTAGAGTAAAATTCGGAAACCGTTCTACTAAACTTACCCAAACTTACCCATACACGATTGCATAAGCTTTGGAGTTAGCTTCCTGTTTTGCTGACGCAATGCTGCGCAAACACTGAAGACCACTGACTATTGTCTGTAACTTATCTTCAAGAGCAGGCTTAAAATCGCTTGGAATTCAAGCTACTGATACACATAGTTTTTCAAGTTGACAGCAGCATTAAAATCTCTGTCAGCTTCAAAACCCTTCGGATCGGAATATTTACTAAAATGGTGCGTTACGACGGATGGGTGAATCCCCTTCATCATCTGAATTTAAGCCGTAAGTACGCACCCTACAATTTGGCTACAATTTTGCTAAAACCTAAAACCTAAAACCTAGCACCTAAGACCTAACACCTAATGAGTTTCGTTTACGCTTGAGTAAACAAAATCCTCCCAATGTACTAGCAAATAATCCTAATATTGTCCCAGGTTCTGGTACAGAAGAAAGCTTAACATTATCAATTAAAACCCCAGACAAAATACCAGGGAATTCTGCATCTATAACTCCTAATCCTAGAGTATAAGTTCCAGTCTCAGGAATTACATAAGAAAAACTTTGATATTCTGTTTCTTCAACAAATATCGTTGCAGAATCAACAAATGGAGAAAAAGTATCAGCTAATATATCTAAACCTGAAATAGACACAAAATAAAAGTCATTGTAAATTTCATCAGGTGTAAATTCATCAGTTAAAAAGTTAAAGTCAAATGTTAGAGTATCTCCTGCTTTTGCCTGAAAAGTTTGTTTGATAGCAGAACCTTGAGCTGGGAAACTACCTGTTGGTGATAAATCTACCAAACTGTATAAAGGTAAACCTAAGAAATCTTCTATTTGATAATCAGAAACAGCAAGTAAATCGTTAAGAATTAGTGCATTAAAATCACCATCTGAAGGCGTTATACCAAAATTACTATTCTGTATCGTACTAGCACCAATTGTACTCCAACCAGAAAAACCTTTTTCAAAAGAACCATTCTCAATTCCATATTTAGGTTCTGTGGGTTTTGGTGTAGGTGTAGGTTTAAGTTCTGGGACAAAATCACCAACAAATTGACCACCTAGTTGTTCTATAAACTCCCGATATTCTGTAACACCAGTAAACCAAGAGATATCACCAAATTGACTGGTGTCAGTAGAACCACCTGAAAGAACTCCAGCAATTAATAACTCACCATCTACTTCTACCATCAGTGGACTACCACTATCTCTAGGAGCAGTAGTTCCTTCATTGTCAAGGGGTACATTACTACTACCAAAACTAGACAAAGTATTATTTTCAGGGGTTCCATCGTCAAAGTCAAGGTTGAAAATATTTGACCCAAAAGTAACATTAAAAGCTGGATCAAAACCACCATCAAGTAGATCGATAATATTCTCAGCACCCCAGCGCAAACCATCAGCAGTAAACTCATGTCCAATACTACCTAAACCATTATTACCGAAACCAACCACAGTTGCATTAGTTCCAATGAGAGACTTGGGGTTGTTACCAAATAACTTTAAACGAGTAATTGATTCTGGAGCAGCTTCGGCAAGTTCAAGTATAGCAATGTCTGTACCATCAAGTAGACTGAAAGTATCATCAACTGCAAAGATATTATTTACTAAAATATTTGCTAAGGTGCTGTTTTCTGGATCGTCACCGCCAAATAGAATTGTCCAGTCTTCAGCAAAACTATCTTGTATACAGTGTTGAGCAGTAAGTAAATATAAATCTGCAATTAGTGAACCACTACAAATACTTTCATCACTATCCAGAAAGAACATCTCAGCGACTGATGTAAAAGGGGCACCTAGTACCTTAGCAGTATCAGCTCCAGCAGTATCATTAATTATGATACCTCGTACCGATGATTGGAAACTCTGACTTGCTGCTAAACCAAGTAGACAAGGAACTGCTAATTTGCTAAGACTAATTGTTGTTATAGGTTTGATTATAGAATCATTAAATATTTTTACCAATTTCACATTATTCATCAAAGATAGACGCATAACTAATGTCCCTAAGTTTTGGAATTTTTATCAATATTAATTATAATACTTATATCAAGCACACCTGAAATGAAATGGTGCATTAGAAAATGGGGAGATGGGGAGATGGGGAGATGGGGAGATGCGGTGTCAGTTATACAAAAAAAGCTGCACTATTTTAGCTGTGTCGGTCCAGTAGGGTGTGTTAGACGGCTACAATCTTTACTATGACTATAAATTTAACAATCCGTCGCAGGGCACCAAATTAGTTGTGTCGGTCTACTACATTTTTGCTGATATATCCTATAAAATCTTTGATATTTACAAAATAAAAACCCAGTTTATTTCTAAACCTGGGCTTTCATCTAAATTATTTTTTATTAGAGGATAATCACTAGAGAAATTAGTACATTTTCAGACTCAATTGATTCAGTAAATATTTGTTAAAACTCAGCCGTTTCAGAGTCAAAAGATTCTTCCGTAGACTCAGTTTTTTCTACGTCAACAGTTTCTAATTCTGGTGTAGTTTCTGGTTGATCATTTTCTACTTTTTCTACTTCAGGTAGAGTAGACGTTTCTGGCGACTCCATAATTTCTGATCCATTTGGAGTCAGACTAGAAGTTTCTTCCGGTGCAAGTTCCTCTGGTGGAATTGGTACGGGGGTTTCCTCTACTATTTCCGGTAGAGTGGGAGACTGATTTGGTTCTAGTGATTCTTTAGTTTCAGATTCTCTTGGGATATTTACAGTTTCTTCAGCAGTTGGTGTTTCAGTTGTTTGGTTTAACTGTTGTTCCTGTGTACTTGTAACTGTTTCTTTGCCTTTAAATCTACGTCTAACCAGGTTCATAAATTCCCCCATCTTTTCTTTTGTTGTTTTTTGTGACTTTGTTGATGGAGTCGAATCGGTTTCTGAGGTTTCTGCTTCAATGACAGTCGGTTCGCTTACAGGAGTTTCTTCTGACTCTATATTTGTAGGAGTTTCTGGTGTTGGTTCTACTTCTTCAACCTCGTCAATGACAGTCGGTTCGCTTACAGGAGTTGCTTCTGATTCTGTATTTGTGAGATTTTCTGGTGTTGGTTCTGCTGCTTCAACCTCTTCAATGACAGTCGGTTCGCTTACAGGAGTTTCTTCTGATTCTGTATTTGTAGGAGTTTCTGGTGTTGCTTCTGCTGCTTCAACCTCGTCAATTACAGTCGGTTCGCTCACAGGAACTTCTTCCGGTTGAGGCTCAACTTGTATAGACTCACTAGAGGATGTTGTTTCTGTCTCTGGAGTTGGTTCGGTAACTGCGGGAGTTTCCTCTACTTCAGGAGTTATTTCTGGTTGAGGTTTTTCATATACATAATTCGGGTCAACTATACTATATGCTTGCTGGAGTGAAATTTCCCCTTTGATGATCTGACTGAGAATATCTTCTTGATCTGGTTGGTAGGTAACAAGGCGAGCTGTATTGTTATAGATATTATTGAGTGGATTGCCTAGTTCATCAATATATTCCAACTTTACCCAATTTTTTCCTGGATGAAATCCCTGTAAATATATTGGCTGCCATTGATCGGTAACAAAACTGGTACCATTGACCGTAACGCGGATTCGCCAATCAATTATTTCATCTTCAGGATCTTGTTGTGCGATCAAGTGCAACGGAGCATTGGTAAGATAGAAGTCTAACATGATTGGTTCTGCTCCATAACTACCTACAGGACTGTTATAGGTTAATAAAGGTAAATTGGGAGCGGGATTATTATTAGATGTTTTAGTAAAGATATGAAATGTTGTTTGAGCGTATGCTCCTTCGTTTTTGAAACTTTCATTCCAAGGTCGGCAAGCAAAAATTCTTAGGGTATGAGTGCCTGGTTCTAAGTCTGATATGGTCAGGGATTGATTTATGTCATAAATTTTTGTATAAGGTTTGTTGTCTAAAATTACTTCTAAGTATGGTCCTAATCCCTGGTCTGACTTAAATACTGGTAAGTCTTGCACCTGTAGTTGAACGTTGATGGTATTATCTTGAAATATTTGGTTGGGTTGGGGATTTTGTATTGTAACTTGGGGTTGGTAAATATCGAGGGCCTGATGGAGTTGTTGAATTAGTTCTGGGGGAGAAACTTCTGAGATTTTGGGAGTAACAGCACCAGTTACAGATTTTTGTGGGCGTAGTTTTGGTAGTTCAGGGAGGCGATCGCTACAACTAACTAGACCTGAAACTAAAACTATTGATATGAGGAATGTCAATAGTTTTCTGAGATATGTTCCTCGCAAATTGATGCCAAACACTTACTATACTCCTATAAATTTCAAGTTGACCTGGAAGTTTTTTCTAAGTTTTTCTAATGATAATTTTCTCATTAAATTTAATCTTTTGGCTGATTCTTGATTGATTTGCGACTAACTTAGTTTTTTTTGTATTTGGTGATTAGTCCTGAAACCTTCTAACTGATGTTGATTGATTGGTTTCGGATTTCAATAACTATATGTTGCATTCTTATAAGGAAATAGTAATTAATCCATAAACAATATTGATTAACTTTAGTCATAAGTTCAGAAGAGCTATTCAAAATGTCATGATGTCCATTGCCAATATTGTCAATATTGTTTTCAATTAACGATTAAATAAGTTTAACTTTGAGTTTTGTAAACTTTAAGGCAATCTGCCTTGACTTTTGTTCATTGCTGTGAATGATATAACGGTCAATATTAATAGAACATCAAGAAATTTTAATAATTGTAAAGATACAACTTATACTCGTTAAGCAAGTCTATAATCTCCTAAAGAACTTCCAAACGACATCGAATCGGTTCAACCGAGTCTATGTATTTGGAAGAGTTTAGCCAAATTCTTATATAATTTTTTTGTTTTTGGCATAAATTTAAAGAGTGCGGTGTTGCACTCGGTGCAAAAAGCAACCAAAGGTTGTAAAATTGCAAAAGATGTTGATAATTCGTTACAACTTTTATCAGGATCTACAACACCAAATATAGTTAATTGTCTTTCGGAGAGGAGAGTCTTCATGACCATAAGTCCTCCAGAGCGCGAGGCAAAGGTAAAAGTAACCGTTGACAAGGACCCAGTAGCTACTTCATTTGAAAAGTGGGGTAAGCCTGGTCACTTTGATCGGACTTTAGCCAAAGGGCCAAAAACCACTACTTGGATTTGGAACCTCCATGCTGATGCTCACGACTTTGATAGTCATACCAGCGATTTAGAAGACGTATCACGCAAAATCTTCAGCGCACACTTTGGCCATCTGGCCGTAATATTTATCTGGTTGAGTGGCGCATATTTTCATGGCGCTAAGTTTTCCAACTACGAGGCTTGGCTGACAGATCCTACAGGGATTAAGCCTAGTGCTCAAGTAGTTTGGCCAATCGTTGGCCAAGGAATTTTAAATGCGGATGTTGGCGGTGGTTTCCACGGAATTCAGATCACCTCTGGATTATTCCAGCTATGGCGTGCTTCTGGCATAACCAATGAGTATCAACTATATTGCACAGCGATCGGAGCCTTAGTAATGGCCGGTTTGATGCTGTTTGCTGGTTGGTTCCATTATCATAAGAGCGCTCCTAAGTTGGAATGGTTCCAGAATGTGGAATCAATGATGAACCACCACTTATCGGGTTTATTGGGTCTAGGTTGCTTGTCTTGGGCAGGTCACCAGATTCATGTATCTCTGCCAATTAACAAATTGTTAGATTCTGGGGTAGCACCTGCAGATATTCCTCTACCTCATGAGTTTCTCTTTGACAAAAGCTTGATGGCAGAGTTATATCCCAGTTTTGCTAAAGGTTTAACCCCATTCTTTACATTAAATTGGGGCGAGTACGCTGACTTTTTGACCTTTAAAGGTGGTTTAAACCCTTTAACAGGCGGCTTGTGGTTATCTGATACAGCTCACCATCACTTGGCATTAGCAGTATTATTCATCATTGCTGGCCATATGTACCGGACAAACTGGGGCATTGGTCACAGCATGAAAGAAATCTTAGAAGCTCATAAAGGCCCCCTAACCGGAGAAGGTCATAAAGGTCTCTATGAAATTCTGACAACCTCTTGGCACGCTCAATTAGCCATTAACTTGGCTATGATGGGCTCCCTGAGCATCATCGTGGCGCATCATATGTATGCAATGCCACCTTATCCCTATATTGCAACTGACTACCCAACTCAGTTATCCCTATTTACACACCATGTGTGGATTGGTGGATTCCTAATAGTAGGAGCAGGAGCTCATGCTGCCATCTTTATGGTGCGGGATTACGATCCAGCCAAGAATGTCAATAACCTGTTGGATCGAGTCATTCGTCACCGGGATGCAATTATCTCTCACCTGAACTGGGTTTGTATTTTCCTTGGCTTCCATAGTTTCGGATTATACGTTCACAACGATACGATGCGTGCCTTCGGTCGTCCCCAGGATATGTTCTCAGATACCGGGATTCAATTACAGCCAATCTTTGCTCAGTGGGTACAAAATATCCACATGATGGCTCCCGGCAATACTGCTCCTAACGCGATATCATCTGTTAGCCCAATTTTTGGCGGAGATGTATTAGCAGTAGGTGGCAAGGTAGCAATGATGCCAATGACATTGGGTACGGCGGACTTTATGGTTCACCATATTCATGCCTTTACTATTCACGTTACAGCTCTGATCCTTCTCAAAGGTGTACTGTATGCCCGTAACTCTCGTCTAATTCCTGATAAGAGTGAACTAGGCTTCCGGTTCCCTTGTGACGGCCCTGGCCGTGGTGGTACTTGTCAAGTATCTGGTTGGGACCATGTATTCTTAGGTCTGTTCTGGATGTATAATTCCCTATCAATTGTGATTTTCCACTTTAGTTGGAAAATGCAGTCAGATGTGTGGGGAACAGTAGACCCAGATGGTACAGTATCTCACATTACCTACGGTAACTTTGCACAAAGTGCAATCACAATCAATGGTTGGTTGCGTGACTTCCTGTGGGCGCAAGCTTCTCAGGTAATTACATCCTACGGTTCAGCCCTGTCTGCCTACGGTTTGTTGTTCTTAGGCGCACACTTTGTTTGGGCATTTAGCTTAATGTTCCTGTTCAGTGGTCGTGGCTACTGGCAAGAATTGATCGAGTCAATTGTTTGGGCTCATAATAAGTTAAATTTTGCTCCAGCAATTCAACCTCGTGCTCTTAGCATCATCCAAGGTCGGGCTGTAGGGGTAGCTCACTACCTCTTAGGAGGAATTGCCACAACCTGGGCGTTCTTCTTGGCTCGAATAATTGCAGTAGGATGAGAATGCAATAGCATTTTAATATTATTCAATTGGGGATTGACTCATCCTCAATCCCCAATACAATCTAAATTCTCAAAGAACCGCGAGACTTAGATACAAGATTTATGGCCACAAAATTCCCAAAATTTAGCCAAGACCTGGCACAAGACCCGACCACCCGTCGGCTCTGGTACGGGATCGCTACGGCCCATGACTTTGAAACCCATGATGGCATGACCGAAGAAAATCTTTACCAAAAGATTTTTGCTTCTCACTTCGGCCATATGGCAATCATTTTCCTCTGGACCTCTGGTAGCCTGTTCCACGTTGCCTGGCAAGGAAACTTTGAACAGTGGATTAAAGATCCTCTAAATATACGCCCAATTGCCCACGCGATTTGGGACCCTCAATTTGGTCAACCTGCAGTGGATGCATTCACTCAAGCAGGAGCCTCTAACCCAGTAGATATTGCATATTCTGGTGTTTACCACTGGTGGTACACCATCGGCATGAGAACTAACGGTGACTTATATCAAGGATCTATCTTCCTCCTGATCTTGGCATCCATCATGCTGTTTGCAGGTTGGTTACACCTCCAGCCCAAGTTCCGTCCTAGTCTAGCTTGGTTCAAAAATGCTGAGTCCCGCTTAAATCACCATTTGGCTGGTTTGTTCGGTGTTAGTTCCTTAGCTTGGACTGGTCACTTGGTTCACGTTGCGATTCCTGAATCTCGTGGACAGCACGTTGGTTGGGATAACTTCCTAAGTACCATGCCTCACCCAGCAGGTCTAGCTCCTTTCTTTACAGGAAACTGGGGTGTTTATGCCCAAAATCCTGATACTGCTAGCCATGTGTTTGGTACTTCAGAAGGTGCAGGAACAGCAATTCTGACTTTCTTGGGTGGTTTCCATCCTCAAACTGAGTCCTTGTGGTTGACTGATATGGCTCATCACCACTTGGCGATCGCAGTTATCTTTATCATCGCTGGTCATATGTACCGGACTAACTTTGGTATTGGTCATAGCATCAAAGAAATGCTGGACTCCAAAGCTGGTCTAATCGGTGGTAAGAGTGAAGGTCAGTTTAACTTGCCTCACCAAGGGTTGTATGAAACTCTCAACAACTCTCTACACTTTCAGTTAGCTTTAGCTCTAGCTTCCTTGGGTGTAATTACTTCTTTGGTAGCACAGCATATGTATGCTCTGCCTCCTTATGCTTTCATAGCGAAGGATTACACTACAATGGCTGCGCTTTATACCCACCACCAGTATATTGCTGGTTTCATTATGGTAGGTGCTTTTGCTCACGGTGCTATTTTCCTAGTTCGGGATTATGACTCAGAGCAAAACAAAGGTAACGTGCTGGATCGCGTATTGCAGCACAAAGAGGCAATTATCTCACACTTAAGCTGGGTGTCTCTGTTCTTAGGCTTCCACACTCTAAGTCTTTACGTCCACAACGATGTAGTGGTAGCTTTTGGCACTCCTGAAAAGCAAATCTTGATTGAGCCAGTATTTGCTCAGTTCGTTCAAGCTGCTTCCGGGAAAGCTTTATACGGCATGGATGTGCTGTTGTCTAACTCTGATAGTCTAGCTGCCAATGCAGGTGCTGTATGGTTACCAAATTGGTTAGATGCTATCAATAGTGGTACTAACTCTCTGTTCTTAACCATTGGACCTGGAGATTTCTTGGTTCACCATGCGATCGCTCTAGGTTTGCACACCACCACCTTAATTCTAGTAAAAGGTGCTTTGGATGCCCGTGGTTCTAAACTAATGCCAGACAAGAAAGACTTCGGCTACGCATTCCCTTGCGATGGCCCTGGTCGTGGTGGTACTTGCGATATCTCAGCTTGGGATTCCTTCTACCTATCTATGTTCTGGATGTTGAACACAATTGCGTGGCTAACATTCTATTGGCACTGGAAACACCTAGCTGTTTGGCAAGGTAACGTTGCTCAGTTCAATGAATCTTCCACATACTTAATGGGATGGTTCCGTGATTATTTATGGCTGAACTCATCTCAGTTAATCAACGGTTATAACCCATTTGGAACTAATAACTTGTCTGTTTGGGCTTGGATGTTCCTCTTAGGACACCTAGTTTGGGCAACTGGTTTCATGTTCCTCATCTCTTGGCGTGGTTACTGGCAAGAGCTGATTGAAACTCTAGTTTGGGCTCACGAGCGCACTCCTCTAGCTAACTTAGTTCGCTGGAAGGATAAGCCTGTTGCTCTTTCTATCGTTCAAGCTCGTGTAGTTGGTTTAGCTCACTTCACGGCAGGTTTTGTCATAACCTATGCAGCATTTGTAATTGCTTCTACTGCTGGTAAGTTTGGTTAATTTTTATAGATTATCAAAACCCTAGTTTAGTAGATTAATTAAAAAAAACCTCCTGCTTTTAGTAGGGGGTTTTTTTCAGTTATATCAAGTCTCATTAATTAGCCGTAATCAATCAGCTATCTTTAGTCATCTAAAGATAACTAACTTTTTGTATTGTGGTTAATTAATGCAACTTTATATTACATTTTCAAATAAATTATCATTCTTTAGTGTGCAACTTCCCTCAATCTATATCTGTAAATTATCATGTCAGCTTCTACTGAAAACCTCTACAATTTTGTCATTTTCTGTCAACAACGCATCACTGGAGATGAGAAAGGAGAAGCACAAATATTTTTAGACCGCTTTTTTAAAGCTTTCGGACATGAGGGAGCAATAGAAGCAGGAGCAACTTACGAAAAAAGAGTTAAAAAAGGTAGTAAAAAAGGCAACACAGGTTTTGCTGATTTAGTCTGGAAACCACGGGTTTTAATAGAAATGAAAAAACGTGGCGAAGACTTAAATAAATACTATTCCCAAGCATTTGATTATTGGAATTGAGGCAGCAACTACTATTAAAGAGTTGAATAAATTGCAGCTTGAACTACAAGGTTATCGAGTTTTAGACCCTGCTTGTGGTTCGGGAAATTTTCTTTATATTGCTTATCAGGAGTTGAAAAGAATTGAACAGTTATTATTGGAAAAAGTTGTTAGTCGTCGCCGTTCAAAAGGGGAACAAATAGAAATGAGTTTTGTTACTCCGGTACAATTTTATGGAATGGATAATAATCAATTTGCTGTGGAATTAGCAAGAGTAACTTTAATGATTGCTAGGAAGGTTGCTATTGATAAGTTTAAGTTAACTGAAGCTGCTTTGCCTTTGGATACTCTGGATAAAAATATTGTTTGTCAAGATGCTTTATTTACTAAATGGCCGAAAGCTAATGCTATTATTGGTAATCCTCCTTTTTTAGGGGGAAAACATATCAGATTAGCTGTTGGAGATGAGTATGTGGATAGAGTTTTTGAGAAGTTTTCGGATGTGAAAGATTCTGTGGATTTTTGTTGTTATTGGTATCGAATAGCTCACGAATATTTAGGAGAAAATGGTAGAGCTGGGTTAGTAGGAACAAATTCTGTTAGTCAGGGAAAAAGTAGAGTTGCATCTCTGGATTTTATTACTCAAAATGGTGGTTATATCCATGAGGCTATTTCGACTCAACCTTGGTCTGGGGAAGCAAAAGTTCATGTTAGTATTGTTAATTGGAGTAGGCAAAAACCAGAAATTTACTATTTAGATAATCAACAAGTTAGTCAGATTAATTCATCTTTGACTTCGACTATTGATGTTTCTGGAGCTGTTAAGTTAAAGGCTAATAAAAATAAATGTTTTCAAGGAGTAATTCCTGTAGGTAAGGGTTTTATTATTACTGAGGAATTAGTAATAAATTGGATTGAAGCTGATGGTAAAAATCAAGACGTTTTGAAGTTATTTTCTATGGGTGAAAATTTAGCTCAAAATCCATTAGGTAAACCTGAAAGATGGATTATTGATTTTAATGATATGAGTTTAGAAGATGCTAGTAATTATAGTTTACCTTTTGAATATATTAAAATTACTGTGAAGCCAGAACGTGATAATAATCGGAGAAAAGCAACAAAAATAAATTGGTGGAAATATGGAGAAAAAAGACCAGGAATGAGAAAAGCGATCGCTCCTTTATCATATTATTTTGCTGTACCTAGAGTTTCTAAATGGGCGGTATTTTTACCAGTATCTATTAATTGGCTTCCAGGCGATAAATCAGTAGTTGTTGCTTCTGAAGATTTTTACATTCTTGGCATTCTTTTATCTCAAGTTCATCGTATCTGGATGAACGCTCAAAAATCTACTCTTAAAGCAGATATTGCCTATACTCATAATACCTGTTTTGAAACTTTTCCATTTCCTCAAAACCCAAGCCAAAAATTAGTTCAGGAAATTCGCCAAACTACCCAAAAATTACATCAATACCGCACAGAACAAATGGAAGAAAAACAGTGGGGAATAACTAAACTTTATAATCAATTTTTTACCGAACCTACTAGCCAACTATTTAAACTTCATGCTCAATTAGATAAGTTAGTCATACAAGCTTATAAATTTAATCAGAATGACAATATTTTGGAAAAAATTTTACAATTAAACTTAGAATTAGCAGCAATAGAAAAACAAGGTCAACAAATAGTCGGACCTTGGTTTCCTAATTAAATAAATATCAATCATTATTATGCTAATATAGCCTTTTTCAAGCTCGTGAGGTACAGTTGTTTTTCTGATTTTATCCTCCCTATTGTCCCTACTCCCTACTCCCTACTCCCTAAAACAAAGGAATTTTGTACCTCACCAATATGGGAATTGGTATACATACAATAAGACTTAGGAAAACCTGCCACATATTCCGTATAAACCTGTGCTTCTGGAAATAACAACCTTAGCTCACTCACAGTCAAGACACGAGTTTCACTCATCTGTTGCCGAATAAATTCTTGCCCTTGTTTTTCCCACCAATTAATCCACCACTGCTTTAGTGAAGTTGGATAAAACCACCACAATGGGAGATTACAGTGAGCCTCAATTGGAAACCAAATTGAAGGTGTTTGTATCCAATAACTAGAAGCTAGTCGGCGTACATTTTGAGCAAACATTTTCTGTTTTTCTAAACCTCCTATATGTTCAATTACACTATTACTAAAAACTAAATCAAATTCACCATCGGCAAAGAATGGAAGACTACAAGCATCTCCCTCTATCCACCGATAATTCTGTTTCCAATTTTTCTCCCTGTTTCTATTATATTTTTCCAGTTCTGTAGACAAATTCAAGAGAGTTATATCTAGGTCAATATCAATCATTTCCCACATTTCGGGTCTGCCTCCCAGATCGAGAACTTTAGCGCCTTTTTGGGGACGTAATAACTTCAAAAATGTAGCCATCCGACTTGTTCGCCAGACTTTTTGCATTTTAGGTTTGATTTGTTTATTAATTAGAGAATTTAGCATCATTATTAATGAAATTGATGAATTTACAATCATCGACAAAACTCAATAGTATATTAGCTTTATATATCAAATTTTATCCCATACTTTGAGATAAAGTAAACTCAATCCCTAGCTGATAAGCTTATAATTTAGAAATTAATTGTCAACTTTTGCTTGAACAAAGTGGCTATAGTTTTAGATTTAGGTTCTAACTGCCTGGCAATTTCTGCAAATTTTATTTCTTCCTTATTTCTAATGAAAAATTATCAGCAAACTAATAAAATTCGCTCCCGAAACTGGTCTATAGAAAAATTACCAGGCTTAAGCAAACAACACCAAAGTCAACTAATAGAATCTGGCATTAATACTACCAGAAAACTTCTCCAAATAGCATATACTCCCCAACAAAAATTATCCCTAGCAAATCAACTACAAATTCATCCCCAATATGTGAATAAATGGGTAGCATTAGCAGACTTAGCCAGAGTTCCTAGTATCGGCTGTGAATACTGCGGACTTTTGCTTCATTCTGGCATTGCTTCAGTTTCCCAACTAGCTCAAATACCAGTTCAAAGATTGCATCCACAAATCTTAAAATTACAAGTATCAACAATGCAACGCCGTGACCTTTGTCCTCCTGTCGAATTAGTCCAAGAATGGATTCAACAAGCTAAAATTTTATCATCATAGTTGACAATTATTAGGTAGATTAAATCCTGACAAAATCTCAAACTTAATTAAACTAGCTAAATAATGTTTTTTGTTTTTAAATCAATTTTATTTATGCCTAATTTTTTTCAACAACTGACTGATATTAACTAATATTAATTAACCGGAATATAGAAACTATAAATATTGCATGAACGTCCCTATAGGGCTAATATCTCATAAATTCAGGACTACCAAAAATTAAAGCCGCCCTCAACTCAGGGGCACTTTTTTCAACAACGGCACGAGTCTGAGGGGAAAAATTATTACCCACAGTAACCATTAATTTTTCTGCACTAATAGGCTTACCCTTACCCAACAAACCACCGGACAAAGGCACAGCTAAACTGCTACGTCTAATCATCGTATCAGAATTCAACCAAGCCTCTTTAGTATTCTTATAACCATCAGGAGTAACACAACCATAAATAGGCATTCCCAACTGGTCTAAAATACCATTAATAGGTCGGAAATTATCAACCTCATTACCTATAGCTCTCATAGCAGAAGCCACAAACCGATAGGGATTTTTAAACTTAGTATTGAAAACCTCTGCTTGCCAAAATTCTACACTATTGAAGAGAGTATTAAGTACCTCAAAAATATTTCCCCCAGTATCCAAGAAACTCTTTGCTAAAAGTTTAACTAAAGACTCAGTTGGTTGGTCTAAAACAAAAGTTTGAGCTAACTTATAACTAATATGTTTAGCCGTGGAAGGATGACTAGCCAAAATATCTAAAGCTGCTTCGCCTTCAGCCATGCCATTACTTTTAATAGTCTGTCCGAGAAAAATTTTATCTCCTGGTTCGTGACGTTTTTCATCAAAATAAAAACCATCATTATCTTCACTTCTTTTAGCACCAGGAGGTAAACCCCAACCAGTAAAAATCTTTGCTAAAGCAATAACATCATCTTGAGAATATCCTCCATCCACACCCAAAGTATGTAATTCTAATAATTCTCTAGCATAATTTTCATTTATTTTTCCCCGACGACTTTGCCAATTATCTAAATAAATTAACATAGCCGGATGATGAGCAGTTGCTCCTAATAATTGACGAAATTTTCCCAAAGCGTAAGGTCGAATAGCGTGCTGTTCGTAAGAGCTAAAATATAAACGATTTAGTCCTTGACGACCAAAAACATTAAAGTGATTGTACCAAAAATCTACCATTACTTCCTCTAAGTGGCGCGGACTTTCTAGAGTGCGTAACATTCGACCTTTTGTTGCTTGTAAAAAGAGTTTTTGTTCAAAGCGTCTTTTGATTCTATTTAATCCTTGTCGGTCTAGTTTTAATTCTTTTCCTTGTTGTTGAAGTTTTTGTAATTCTGTGACTATTTGACCAGGAGTTAAGGTCAATGTATCAAGATATTCTAGTTTTTTAGTTAAGAGTTTTGGATAGGGAATAGAATTAGGTTTTAGTTGAGATTTTATATAAGGTTCTATACCAATATTTTGAATGTCTTGAATTTGCCCTGGAGTCGGTCCGAAACTAAGGCGGTTAATTAAGTGTAAAATTTTAATATCAGTCATATTATTTAACTAATACCAATTTCAAAAAATCTTGCTACATTTGTTATTTGAGGTGGTAGGTGGTAGGTGTTAGGTATGAAAGAGAAAAAGTGCAAATATTCTAATTCCCTTTCCCTTCTAAAGCTATCAAATAAATGCTTAGATATGAGATTATCAAATTTTTGGCAGGACAAATTGAGCGCCAAAATTAATTTTCTTACCACCTAAAACCTACCACCTAAAACCTACCACCTTCTGCTTTTTTTATACCGAGCATAGTAGATTTGATATAAGTAAGGAAGAAGAAAAAAATAGGAACTTTGAAACTACTAGGAAAAAATCACATGAATTTTTACCTAGACTCAACTAAAAGTGTCTTATCCGAAACTATCAAATAAATGCTTAGATATGAGATTATCAAATTTTTGCCAGAACAAATTGAGCGCCAAAATTAATTTTCTTACCACCTAAAACCTACCACCTAAAACCTACCACCTTCTTCTTTTAGCAAAACACCATTCAGGAAAATATCAGCTAATCCTTCTGCCATTTCTTGCATTGCTTGTGGCGAAGCATTAGGTTCTAATAAAGTTTGTTGACTGAAACCGGCGATCGCAAACATTCCCAAAAATACCCTCGCTACTATTTTTGAATTCATTCGACGATACACACCTTTTTCCATAGCTGTTTCAAAAAAAGCCTCAGCCACATCGGTCATTTTTACAATAACTTCCGATTGAATTTTATCGCGTAAATCTGGGTGAAACTGTGCTTCCAAAAAACATACTTTCATCATATCAGAATTGTGGCTAATATTTAACATCCGTCTTCGCATCACTTGTGCCACAGCCTTATAACTAGACATTTCACTCAATTCAGTTAGTAAATCTGTTAAAATATCAACCCATCCATCAGTAGCCAACTCAATCAAAATCGCCTTTTTATTAGTAAAATGACGAAACAAAGTCCCTTCTGCAACTCCAGCTTCCTGTGCCAAATCACGAGTTGTAGTACCATCATATCCATGTCTAGCAAACAATTTTTGAGCTGCTTTTAATATCCTTGTTCTGGTCTGGGTTTCTGAAGTTTGTAACGGAGTAAAAACTTTCATAATTAATTATTAAAAACAAATTGTATCTCGCTTTATTTAGTTGTAGCTTGATTACTCCACTTTTTAAGGATTAATTAACAAAAGCTTTATATCTGAATCATCGTTGTTCAGAACCAATAAAAAATCACCAAACTACCATCAATTTAGGAATAGTCCAGAATATACTAGTAGGGTATATCACCTGCTCAGAAAATTAACCAAGTTGAATTGATTTTATCACTTATGTTCATACGTCCAACTAGCATCGCTAGGCGTTCGTCAAAACTCAAAAGCCTTAGAAGGGAACTGATGCCCCAAATAGCACAGTCTACTGACAACCTTCAGAGAAAAGCTATCCCTCTAGGAGGAGTAGATTTGACTTTAAATCTATTATCCCAAATTGTTTTATTTGTAAACTGGTGTAAAAAGTTAATTAGTTCCAGCCTGAATAAGGCCAAGCTAAGAAGAGGGATTAATATAACTGAGAAAGCCCCAGAGAGACCAGATCAAGGGGAGATGGATATCCAAATAAATAGCCACTACCCACAAAAATGTAACCTCCTGAAAAAGCAATTCCTGAAGCGAACCTTTTGGGAGTCGCGAAACCTTTGCCTTTGCTTAACTTTATGCGTATTGTGGTTTGGGTTCACACCCAGTATAGCCTTAGCCAGAGAATTTCCTCCTGAACACACAGTATCAATTAAACCCTACCTAGACCGGGTAATCAAAAAAGTCACAGAATTTCGCCTCAAGAATGATATGAAATTTATCGTTCTGGAAAGGGATAACGCACCTGTAATTTCCTTTGTAATTTATGCCGATGTTGGTGGGGCAAACGAACCAGATGGCCAAACAGGTGTAGCTCACTACTTAGAACATTTAGCCTTTAAAGGCACAAAAAAAATCGGTACAAAAGATTATGAAGCCGAAAAACAAGTCTTAGATAAACTAGACAAAATCTTCGCACAAATTCAACAAGCAAGCGCCGATGGTAAACAAGAACAAGTTAGCCAACTTTTAGCAGAATTTGAGGAAACTCAAGAAGAGGCATCCCAATATGTCAATCAAAATGAGTTATCTAAAATTGTTGAACGAGCAGGAGGAGTGGGAATAAATGCTGCCACCTCTGCAGACGATACTACCTACTTCTATAGCTTACCTGCCAATAAACTAGAACTGTGGATGTCTCTAGAGTCAGAAAGATTTTTAGAACCAGTATTTAGAGAATTTTACAAAGAAAAACAAGTCATCCTCGAAGAGCGAAGATTACGCACAGACAACTCACCCGTCGCTCAAATGTTAGAGGAATATCTCAGTAAAGCTTTCCAAGTTCACCCCTACCGTCGTCCCATTATTGGTTATCCCGAAGATATTAGAAATTTAACCAGGGAAAATGTTCAAAATTTCTTCGAGACTCACTATGTTCCTAGCAACTTAACTGTAGCGATAGTCGGGGATGTTAATCCCAAAGAAGTCAAAAAACTAGCAGAAACTTACTTCGGTCGCTACGAAGTTAAACAAAAACCTCCAAAACTCAACATCGTTGAACCCCCTCAAAGGGAAACACGAGAAGTAACGATGAAATTGGAATCCCAACCTTGGTATCTAGAAGGTTATCATCGCCCTGCAGTCAGCCATCCTGATAATGCAGTTTATGAAATGCTTACCAGTATTCTCAGTGATGGTCGTACTTCTCGCCTCTATCAATCATTAGTACAGGAACAGCAAATAGCCCTAGTAGCAAAAGGATTTAATGGTTATCCGGGAAATAAATACCCGAATTTAATTCTATTCTATGCCATGATTGCTCCCGATAGCAATGTGGAGGAAGTCGCAGCAGCATTGCAAAGTCAAATAGAAAGATTGAAAACAGAACCAGTTTCTCCAGCAGAATTAGAACGGGTAAAAACTCAAGCTAGGGCAGGTTTGTTACGTTCTCTTGATTCCAACATGGGTATGGCTTTTGCTCTCTTAAACTATGAAGTAAAAACTGGTTCGTGGCAAAATCTATTTAAACAGTTAGATATGATTAATGCTGTCACTGTCGAAGATATTCAGCGTGTCGCTAAAGAAACATTTGTACCTGAAAACCTTACTATTGGCAGACTGCTTCCCCAATCATAAGTTAACTCACTTAACTATTTAACATTAATCTAGCAGTAACAAAAAATGATCTCTCAAGATAGAAAGAAAATTCATAGCTCCAAACTGTTTTTTACAGTATTACTACTACTAACAATGCTGTTAGCTATTTTGGGGCGAACACCAGCAGTCGCAGCATTACCAGCAAAGCATTATACAGAATTAGAGTTTCCCCCTTTACCAGAGTTACAGTTACCAGAATACACTCGCTTTCAACTGGATAATGGCATCATTGTCTATCTGATGGAAGACCATGAACTACCGCTAATAGGTGGACGCGCTCTATTTAGTACAGGTTCGAGATTTGAACCTAAAAAGCAGGTAGGATTAGCAAATTTGACCGGAACAGTCATGCGTACAGGTGGTACAAAACTCCATAACCCTGAAGAAATCAACCAAATACTCGAACAAAAAGCAGCAGCAGTAGAAACAGGTATTGGCGATACTGCTGGAAGTGCAAGATTTAGTTCTCTAACTGAAGACTTAGAAACAGTATTTGGATTATTTGCGGAAGTGATTCGCGAACCCGTATTTTCAGAACAAAAGTTAGAGTTAGCCAAACAACAATGGCGAGGTAGTATTGCTCGTAGAAATGATGATCCTGAATCAATTGCAGGTAGAGAATTCCAAAAGTTAATTTATGGTACAAATAGTCCTTATGCTCGTACTGTTGAATATGAAACCCTCAGTAATATTTCTAGGCAAGATTTAATGAATTTCTATGCCAAATATTTCAATCCTGACAATATGATGTTGGGAATAGTGGGGGATTTTGAAACCGAAAAAATGCGGGAGCTAATTATTGATAAATTTGGTGACTGGCAACCAAATAGCGAAGTAGAAATACCTCCCTTACCTTCAGTTTCTCAAGCTAAAAAGAGTGGTATTTTTTTTGTAGAACAACCTCAGCTAACTCAAAGTTATGTGCAAATGGGTCATTTAGGAGGAAAATTAGATAACCCCGATTATACAGCTTTGAGCGTAATGAATGAGGTAATCAATGGTATGGGAGGGCGTTTATTTAATAATATTAGATCGCGTCAAGGTTTAGCCTATTCTGTTTCTGCTTATTGGAGTCCCAACTATGATTATCCAGGAATATTTATTGCTGCAGGAGAAACTCGTTCGGATGCTACCGTACCATTTATTAAGTCTATTAATGAAGAAATTGAGCGTATCCGCACCGAACCTATTACAAAAGCTGAACTTACCCATGCTAAAGATTCAACTCTCAACTCGTTTATTTTCAACTTTCAAGATCCGGCTCAAACTTTATCCCGTTTGATGCGATATGAATATTATGATTACCCTCAAGATTTTATCTTCCGTTATCGTGAAGAAGTAGAAAATACTACTGTTGAAGACGTGCAAAGGGTGGCTGAAAAATATTTGCAACCGGATAAAATAGTAACTTTAGTAGTTGGTAATAAAGATGGGATTCAACCGCCTCTAAGTAGTTTAGGAAATGACATTAAAATTACTTCAATAGATATTACAATTCCCGAAGCAAGCTAAATAGGGTCTGCTGAAAAAATTGGTTGGTAGGGGTAAAACACGGGGAAGCACCAGACGCGGAGATGGGGTGAATAGGCGACGGTTTCGGCCATTTTATCTGAATAAATTTTCTTGCATTTCAGCAGAAAATTTTCGGATTTTGAGGCCAATAAGAGCCAATAAATAGGAGATAAATTGAAGATAAAAAGCTATAAAAGCCTTAGATATCCTAACTTTTACCTTGATTCAGCCAGCCCTAAATATTATTGTTTAGATGGGGGAAACAAAAATTCCCCCACCCAGTAGAAAATAAAGATACCCATAAAACCAGCTCCTAAATCCACAAAACTAAAAGTTCGATTCGGGATAAGTTGTTGGATAAATTCTTCGACAACAGTAAATATACTAAATAGCAAAATCCCCAAAGAAATTTGATAATTTAAAATAGTCACCATCTTTCTTTTAAAAGCACGATGAATTAAGAAAGCAGCAATACCATATAAAACAAAATGTCCGATAGTATCATAGTGGGGAATTTTCGATAGTTGTTCCGTTGGCAATTTGCCTAAGTTGGCAACACTAATAATGAAAATAATTCCGCAAAAATATAGTAAAGCAATTACAATCCAGGTTTTATTTGCTAACTTCATGGAAAAAAAATTAAATACCAAAAACTTCAAGCGATCGCCAAAGAAATTTTAAATGATTGAGATGCGATAGTCGGTGCTGTTAAATAATAACTTCGTCTTTTTATCTGTCTGTACTTAAGAGCGTAGCTGTTAACTAGAATATATTTTCTAGCTAACAGCTCATAAACCCTTCAATTTATTCAGAACTTTTTACCCACTCCACAATTCCATCTGCTAATACTTTTGCTAACTTCTCTTGTTCCTGAGAATTCATAATCCATTCAAACTCATAAGGATTAATCATAAATCCTAATTCCAACAATACAGAAGGAGCGATCGCCGGACGAGTTAAGGCTAAATTATTCCAAAATACTCCATAGGAAGGTCGGTCTAATTTTTCTACTAAATAATTATGTAAAAATACTGCCAAACCATGAGCTTGAGGATGATACCAAAAAGTACCTATTCCCTGAGTTTTTAGGGCATCGCCATAATCAGGTAAAGCATTATAATGAACAGAAAGTGCTAAATCTGGTACTTGTTGATTAATCATTTCTACACGGTCTTTAGGATATAAATCTTCCTCTGCTTTTCTTGTCATATACACCCTAGCACCTCGTTCAATTAATTCATCTTGTAATAGCTTTGACACAATTAATGTCACATTTTTTTCAGGATAACCAGTCGGACTTGTTGCCCCTAAATCATTCTCACTTCCATGCCCCGCATCAATTAAAATGTTCATTCCAGTTAAAGGTTTATATCTAGAAACAATACCACTTTGTACTGCCGGAGGATGTCGTAAAGTTAAGAGTAAAGTTGTACCATCATACTTTAATTTATAACCCCATTGTTGGTCTGTTTTTAAATAAAATTTATATCTAACTGCCTGTTCATTTTCCACTGTTGAAGTTAGAATTGGGTGCCAGTCTAATCGCTCAATTAAGGGGTCATCATCTAAACGAATAGTATCAGTTTGAGCAGTAGTATTATGCAGAGTTAAACTTAAATAGTTATCGCCCTGTTCAACTGTTATTGGCACCGGTACTTGCAAAGGAAATTTGATTTCTGTTGCACCTTGAACTTGACGAGAAATAGCACTCCTAATTACCGACCGGGGTGGTGCTGCATCTGTAGATATCTTAGTCTCATCTGCTTTTATCCATCCACCATAGTCAAGTCTTAAATAGTCTCCCTCCCTTCCTGTAATCAAAGCTTTAGTACCTTTTGGTAGGGGTGTCAAGCGGGAATAAGTGGTACTCGGTC
Organism: Microcoleaceae cyanobacterium MO_207.B10; assembly: GCA_030064835.1. Taxonomy (GTDB): domain Bacteria; phylum Cyanobacteriota; class Cyanobacteriia; order Cyanobacteriales; family Microcoleaceae; genus JASJEE01. Next base: position 25,465 of record JASJEE010000012.1, read on the forward strand.
CGGTTCTAGCAACCCCTTCTTCTACTGTCACCTCTGCTACCTCAAACGTAGTGGGAGAAAGAATAGTCACTTTTCCTGGTGCTTGTTGAGTGACAGTTTGACCGCTGAGAGTCATTTTAAATTCAGGTTGACCTAACTCTCCTGGTGTTTCTGCTTTAGCGCACCCTTTATAAAATTCTCCCACAGAGGGAACAGGTTGATTATCTCCTGTTAATACTGCTAAATTTCCTGGTAAATTTACTACTTGAGACTGAGAAAGTAAGGGAATAGTTTGGGCAGCTAATAAAACAGAAATATTAGCATTTGGAGGAGCGATCGCCTGAAAACAAATTAACTCTCCTGGCATTCTTGCAATATCTTTTGCCGGAGTCAAAGAGTCTTGACCAAAAGCTATTCCTACTGGTAAAGCTGGTTGATTTGAATTGCGTGTTATTTTTAAAATAATTTCTTCATTTTGATGGCGAAAAGTAAATATATTTACTCCTATTTTCAATGGAAAACTAGGAGCAAAATGACCAGATTTACTACGCTCATTAATTGGTTTTCCATTAACAGTAACTTCCGCTTCTGGAGAAGCTGTACCAATGAAGAAAATTCGGTCTGAAGTAGTTTTGTGATTTGGTGAAGGATAAGCAATAAATAAATCTTTTTGTCTTGACTCGGAGTCCTCTTTAAGTTGATTATTATCTTCATTATTTTGCGACATGGTATGTGAAATGGCATTAGGACAAATGGTATTAATTATCCCCAAAAATACTATCAATCCCAGAGCAGATGATCGGAGTAATTGAATAATTATTTTTTTGCTAATGATGTGTTTTTTTCTGGGGATTAGTATCTCTGAATTGCTGATATTTCTTAGTAATTTCACTGTTTTTACTAATTCGTTGAATAAGGTTAAGATATTACTTAGTTTTTTATAATAACCTATTTGGGTATCAATCTGGATATTTTTGTAGATACACCAGATTGCACCTTTGTGACCTACACCCATAGCGGGCCAGATGCCTCCACTAAAGAGGTTTGAACATTAATATCTGTACTTCATATACTTGGAATTTGCTGTAAATGGTAAAAATATATAAGTAGTCCAGCAAAATAAATTTCCTAGTTGAGAGAGGGAACAGGGAATAGGGATAAATAATTGATAATTTATGGATAAGATTGGAGATGTATCATCAAATGTGTAATTAATTTTATATAAGCACTAATGTGTAATACCAAGCGCGATAAATGTTTGCTACAAATCTTATCAATCTTCGGTATAGGGTGTCGGGTGTTTGGTGTAGTTAAATAATCGGAAAAACTAGAAAAAAAGCTGCTGATGCAACGAATAAATTTTAACAACCTTGTTAATTAGTTAATATTTTAAGTGTTCTCAAACATAACATTTACCCGCCACCGCGGGGCATGATTTTTTTCACGCATGGTATAATTAATTTTGCATAAGCACTTATATTTTTTAATTTCTCCTACACACCCAACATATCCCAAAAACCTCATACTTCCAACAATTCCTATTATATTAGTAACATAGTGCTTTTTTTATATCTTTTTCATTGTCATACAAAAAACTGCAAAAAATCTAGCAATTTATCAGTTATTAAAAAAGTATTCAGAGATTTAAACATTTATATTTGATAGTGCCTGTTACTTAACAGTATAAAAAATAAAAATAAAAAACAGCGATCGCATTATTATTTTTCCAGAAATAACGCAAAGTTAAAGAAATATGGATGTAGATGTAATTTCTGATTCATCTGACTACAATGAAAAGAAATATAATCTCATATCGTGTCCCAAAATCATAAAAACAACAAGATGAACCTTTCCAAGCAAACTATTGCCGCCTTTGTCTCACCAGCAATACCCCTTTCTGCTCTCGGTCTGCCCCTTCTTGTCTATCTTCCCCCATTCTATGCAGAACAAATGGGACTGGGCCTTTCTTTGGTAGGAACAGTTTTTATGATTACTCGCTTTTGGGACGTTTTCACAGATCCAGTTCTCGGCATTCTTAGTGACAAAGTGACTACTCCCCTGGGGCGTCGTCGTCATTGGATTATATTATCCGTTCCCATTTTAATGATTTGCGTTTACAAAGTCTTTATCCCTCAAGCTCCAGTAACAGGAAATTATCTTTTGTTTTGGATGCTGATGTTATATGTAGGTTGGACTCTATTAAGTATTTCTCATATGTCTTGGGGCGCAGAATTGTCATCAGATTATTATGAGCGAGCGCGAGTGCAAGGGTGGCGAGAATTTGCGTTAGTTTTTGGTATGTTGGCTGTATTAATACTTCCAACTATTCTGGAGCAGACGGGGAGTGGTGATAATGATAGTAAAGTTGCTGCGATGGGATGGTTTACGATTATACTGCTGCCCATAACTGTAGCACTGGCTGTTAGCAACGTTCAAGAACGACCTGTAGAACCATCGCCTCCCCTTGGTTGGCGGAAGTCAACCTCTGTGTTGTTGAAAAATAAACTGTTAAAACGAGTCCTACTAGCAGATTTATTAATTGGTATGGTTCCTGGAATTAGTGGTTCAATCTACATTTTTTTTGTTTCTTATGTAATGCAACTAGGTGAATGGTCTAATCTCATGCTATTGCTGTATTTTATCGCTAGTTTTTGTGGAATTCCTTTCTGGATGCGTCTTAGTTATAGTTTAGAAAAGCACCGGACTTTTACTATTGCTAAAGTTTATGGTTGCATAATGATCGTTAGTCTACTGTTAGTTGAACCGGGTAACTTATGGCTCTATGCGTTAATTAACATTCTTTTTGGCTTGGAGTCTGGTTCAGGAGCGTTTTTATTACGCTCAATAATGGCAGACGTCACAGACCACGATCACTTAGAATCAGGAGTACAACGTACAGGTCTCTACTATTCTTTGTTAACCATGACGACCAAAGTGGGTTCTGCTTTAGGAGTTGGTATGGTGTATCCTATTCTCGATTGGATTGGTTTTATTCCTGGAGAAGAAAATACTGCTGGAGCAATTGAGGCACTTAAATACATATTTATTGGTATCCCCATCCCAATAACTCTTTTGGCAGCATTCTTAATCTGGAACTTTCCACTTGACAGCACTAAACAAAAAGAATTACGTCGTTTGTTGGCAGAACGTGATTCTCTGGTAAGTTCAAAATAATTTGATATTAATTATATAATTTTAACTAAGACTAGTTTTCTTGTAGATACTGCCTGCTAATAATATCATGATCACAGGTTACTCCATCTGCATATACATCTGCAATAATTCACTTGCAACTCTTATAAATAATGTTAACAATTTAAGAGGCAAAAAACTGGTAAAGCAAAAGCTCTAAACATAATCTCCTTTCATTAACTCTAGTCTATTCTTTGAGGTTTATACTTAAGGCTTTTTTCGATCATATAATATGTTAATTGTTGCAAACAATATTCATATTTATGAGGGAAGATATCCAAAATGATTTCATTAACTAATAAACCTGAGTGGACAATTCCTGGCCCATCAACTTTACCTCTAATTGGTCCCACTCTAAATGCAATTAGTTTTGGAAAAGATTGTATTGGTTATAGTAATCAACTATTTAAAACCTATGGAAATGTAGTCTCTTTAGCAGCATCAGGAGGAACTAATCTTTACTCAGCAGATACTGATTGTCCAGGAACGATTCTAGCTTATGGTCCAGAAATTGTCCGTCAAGTTACTAATCAACATCATATCTACCATAAACGCCCTTTATCAGGAACACTTTACCGTCAAAAAGATAAATCAAAAAGAACCCAACCTTTAAATAATTTTGGTGTCGGATTATTCGGCGTTAATGAAGAAGAGCATTTACAACAACGTAAATTAATGATGCCAGCCTTTCACAAAACCAAAGTTGAGTCGTATCGTGATGAAATGGTTATGATGACTCAATCTGAAATAGATCAGCTCTCAACCGATCAACCTTGTGAAATTAGCCAATTGATGCAAAGACTAACCTTGCGAATAGCAACTAAAACTCTGTTTGGTGAGGATATAAACACTGTAGATAGTACCGCAGGAGAAGTCCTTCAAGAAATTCTCAACTGTCAAAGATCTTCATCAATTAAGTTATTTCCTTTTGATATTCCTGGGCTAGCTTTTCATCGTTATCTCAATCTTTTGGCTCAGTATGAAACAAAAATCAAAAAAATTATTGCTGATAAAAGAGCTACAGGGGCTAATGATAACGATGTATTATCTATGTTAATTCAAGCCCGTGATGAAGAAAGTGGTCATCCCTTAACTGAAGAAGAATTAATTGCCCATACCGGAGTAATTTTTTTAGCGGGTCACGAAACTACTGCTAATGCGCTAACTTGGACAATATTTTTGCTTTCACAACATCCTCAAATCACTGGAGATTTGGTGAATGAACTCGACAGTGTACTTCATGGAGAAGCTCCCACCCTCGAACAGTTGCATCAACTTCCGTTACTAGACCGAGTGATTAAAGAGAGTATGCGAATTTTAACCTCTGTTCCTTGGAATGGTCGGGTGACTTCCGAAACTACTGAATTAGGAGGTTATGAACTCCCCAAAGGAACTGAAGTATTTGTCAGTATTTACCATACCCATCATATGTCGGAAATTTATCCAGATCCTGAAGCTTTTAAACCTGAACGATGGGAGACTATTAATCCTTCTATTTATGAATATAATCCCTTTAGTGCTGGTCCGCGCCTTTGTCTTGGAGCGACCTTTGCTATGATGGAAATTAAAATTGTATTAGCTATGCTATTACAGTGTTTTCGATGGGAGTACGTTCCCGGCCAAACTATCGATCGTGCTGGTGTGCTTTCCATTAAACCTAAATATGGACTCTCAATGATGGTTCGTTCCCAAGATCGTGAATTTAATAACGGTGTTGGTAATGTCGAAGGTAATATTAGAGAAACAGTTAACTTACCCTCAAGATAGACTGAATTGGAGAATGCTAGGTTTTAGTACAAGATTCTAGTGGACCGACACGTCTTAAATGTTGCTTTAGCAAAAATGCTCAAACCTCGCCAGAGTAATAATTACACGGAAAAAGCTAATGTACCATTTTAGCTGTGTCAGTCCACTTTAATCAGCAAGCCCTATTTACACTTCTTCTCTTAAGACCTACCACCGCGCAACCTATAACCAAGCAATGTAGCAATATTTTATGAAAATTGTATAACTCCTATCTCTTAGCATGGATATAATCAACAAAGTAAAATTGAGGAATTAACCACAATTTTAACCAAGCATAAATTCCCATTCCTAAAAGTGCCGTAATTACTAAAGGCAAACCTATTTTGATCCGCAAATTATCTGGAAAAATAGCAACTCCAGACACAATAATTATGAAATAAGTTAGAAGTAAAAATTGTAATCTTTGTAGATTTTTTAATGCCTCCCGACAACTACTACAATGCTGAGTATGTTGTTTGTAACTATCCAATAGTGAGGCATGATTATTATTTATTAGAGAGTTATTTGAATGACTAATTCCCACTTCATTCCAAGGTAATTTACCATGACAATATTTATCAAACCAATTCCTAAACTCAATTACTGAACGGTCTGCACTTGTAGGTAACTTATAAGTTGTTTTCCAACTTTCACTTGATTGTTTTTGTTGTAGTAAATGCTCCTGCTGATTTAGCAAAACCATATCTCCATCAAAAGTCAAATTCCAAATTTTAAGATGATTCCACCAACGGGGTATTAACCGATGAATTGTTTTAGCAAAGTTCCGAGAATATTGAACAACAATTCTAGATTTTCCAGGGGATACAGGCAAACAATAAAGAATAAGTCCTAATTTTTTTTCACTATTAGCAATACTAACTAAATATTCTAACCGACAAGGAGGTTCAAAATTAATTTTTACAAGATTGTTTCCATTGGAGAAATAGAAAATTTCAGTTAAATTGATTGTTGATTGTACAATCTCCATCACTATTGGTATTGCTTTGTTTCTATTACCTTGTACTCCGTGATGAGAAAAAGGAACATGACTCGGATCTCCTACATTTTCTACTAGAATTTGCCAATCATATTCTAGATCGCGGACATAAGAAGACCACACAAAACCTTTCTCTGCATCTATGTTTGGTGATAATGGTAGGGGTGTTGTAGCAGCTAGGTCTGCTGTTTTTGCATCAGGCCAAACCCAAAGTAAATCATTTTCTTGACGCACTGGTAAGGCAGTTGCACAGAAATTTTGCCGATTTTTTGCTATGATTTCCTGGTTTTCAGCTTGAGGAATATGGGTACAGATACCTTGAGAATCAAATTGCCAACCGTGATAACTACACATTAAATTACCAGTTTTGTCATCAACACGACCTTCGCTTAATGGTGCTAAACGGTGAGGACAAATATCTAAAAATACCTGGTAATTCTCAGAATATCTTGGCTTCCAAATTACTAAACGCATTCCCAACAGAGTTACGGGAACAGGAATTTCTGGGTCAAGGTCTTCAATAGGTGAAAGAGGATACCAATGCTGAAAAAAGTTGAATTCGGTTTGCATTTTATTTGTTTTTATAGTTAAAAAAATTACAGTTTAGGAAAAATTCGATGACTAGATTTCATCTTACTAACTTTGGTTTCTATATCTATATTTTTACATACTTTTGACAACAATTCATTTTTTCGCATGAATATAATCAACAAAATAAAATTGAGGAATTAATGAGAATTTCAACCAAGCATAAATTCCCATTCCTAAAAGTATCGATCTAGTTCAACTCAAGATTTTTTTGGCAGTTTTATTATCTCCAGAGAAACGAAGAAAGAATAAGGAATAAAAAAAAGTAGATCGATCTAGTTCAACTCAAGATTTTTTTGGCAGTTTTATTATCTCCAGAGAAAGGAAGAAAGAATAAGGAACAAGAAAAATAGATCGATCTAGTTCAACTCAAGATTTTTTTGGTAGTTTTGTCATCTCAAAAGCTATTCCCTGTTTTAATTACTTTTCAAACATCTAATTGCTTCCAACAAACCTCTAGCTTTATTAATAGTTTCCTCGTACTCTGTTTCCGGTACAGAATCTGCAACTAAACCAGCTCCCGCTTGCACAGTCACAGTATGTTTACCATCACTTTTGGGCCTAACAACCATAGTTCTGATAGTAATAGCACTATTCAATTGACCATCAAAATCATAATGTCCATAAACTCCAGAATAAACCCCCCGGCGACAAGGTTCTAATTCATTAATAATTTCCATGGCTCGAATTTTCGGGGCACCACTCACAGTTCCCGCAGGAAAACAAGCTTTCAATAAATCCCAAGCAGTTCGATCATCTGCCAATTCTCCCACTACATTACTGACAATGTGCATCACATGAGAATAACGTTCAATTACCATTAATTCATCAACTTTAACTGTTCCCACTTGACAAACCCGCCCCAAATCATTGCGCCCTAGATCGACTAACATAATATGTTCCGCTCTTTCCTTGGGATCTTGCAACAACTCTTCAGCTAAAGCATTATCTTCTGCATAAGTTTTGCCACGACGACGAGTACCAGCAATAGGTCTCACAGTTGCAAGGCGTTTACCATCGGGCGTGTTTTCTGCTTTTACCATCACTTCCGGACTCGAACCAATAATTTGCCAGTCACCAAAATTAAAATATGCCATATATGGGGAAGGGTTTATTAGTCGCAAGGAACGGTAAAGACTAAAAGGTTCTCCTGTATATTCAGTGGAAAGTTGTTGGGAAATAACTACCTGAAAAATATCTCCTGCTTTGATGTAGTCTTTAGCTTTCTCAACGTTGGCACAAAATTCTGCACGAGGTGTGTTACTGGTGTATAAATCTGTAACTTCTTTGTCTTTTTCTCCTGGTGGTTGCCATTCTAATAAAGTATTTTGTTGTGACAGGGGAGATTGTAATTTCTCTACTAACTTAGAGACGCGATCGCAAGTTTCTTGATAAACTTTTTCTAAGTCTACCTCTGGAGAACTAATATCGGCGTAGGCGATCGCCCAAATTTTCCGTTTTACCTGGTCAAAAACCAACAAATTATCCACCTGCATCCACAAACCATCAGGCAAATCATTTTCCGTAGCAGGGTAAACAGCAACACGAGGTTCGATCCACCGAATCAACTCATAACCCCAGAAACCAAATAATCCCCCAATACCAGAAGGTAATTGAGGTAATTTTACAGGTTGATAGGGTTGGAGACAGTTATCTAGAGCATCAAAGGGATCGCCCTCAAAAGTTTTAACTGTACCATCCCGATAAGTTTGGGTAGTATATTTCCCTTTTGCTGCTAAAGTCCACAATGGGTTACAACCTAAAAAACTATAACGTCCTATTTTCTCCCCACCTTCCACTGATTCTAGTAAAAAACTGTAGGGTTGATCCGCACAAACGCGATACCAAGCTGAAACGGGTGTATCGAGGTCTGCTACCCATTCTTGGTAGACAGGGACAAAGTTACCTTGTTTTGCTAGTTGGGAAAATTGGGAGAAGTCTGGAAATATCATAAATTCTGAGGGATTAGATTAGAGATTTAGTAGAGGATACCTTATCTAAATTAAGCCATAAAATTAAAACCTCAGCCTCAGATAAAATATCTAGAAGCTAAGGTTTTGATCATCAAATGATAGGAATTTGAAAAATTGCCAATATTAAAAGCCTATATAATTCAGGCTAATCCTATCCCATCACTCACCGATAAACTACAACACCTTATGGCTCGTATGATTTCTTACCAGTAAATTTAAGGGCTGCAGGTTCAGGGTTACTGCCAATATTACGGTCAATCTTACCTACATAAGGACGACCTTCATTGACCTTTTCAGGGAAGACTCCATCCTTCGGATGTAGGTACTCAGTGGAACCATCGGGGAAAATCCGATAGATTTTGAAATCCTCAATTTTTGGCTTAAATTTAGTCCGCAATTGAGTCCCAAGGGCCAAGCATTGCTCTTTGCGGGCCAAATATAAAAGGTTTTCACCTTCCTGCATAATTGCAGCACCACCTGTGGGCATTTCAAATACCTGTTCTTTGGGGCTAGTCCAGGTAATAGCGTACTTTTCTTCTACTTCGGCTTTGGTCAGCAAACCCCCTGTGCTGCCACCGAATATCGGAGATTGTCCAGTCAGTTCTTCTGCCATAGATTCCTTATAATATGAACCTTTTTATGGAATCCTATCACTCTCGTTACTCAGGTTTAAGAAATTGTAAGGTTCTGTTACAAAAGATGATTGGGACTTAAGTTATCTTGTGTCCATTTGCATATATCAGCAGAGGGGAGGGTGGGAAGGGTGTAAGATTTGACAGGGTGACGCGAGGATGCGGGGACGCGGGGACGCCTTTGAGCATCAAGAACTGAAAACTTGGTACTTTTATTGACCGAAATCAGGCTAAAGCCTTTATATATGAATCCTTTGAGCATTAATCAGCAAGCCAGAATTAATTGTGCATTTTTGATGGCTCTGCCATAAAGCAATCACAGGATAAATAACAAATTTATATACAAATAATCTTGTCCACCTAGTTATTAATACTAAAGAGTGGGAAATTATATAGCGCTACGCACAAATCAGAAGTCATCTAATTGAGTTTTTCCTGGGGAAATGCTCTTTGCGGAGCATTTATTAATTTTCCTCCCTATTTGTATAGTGCTATAGAAAAATCTATTAGTAGTAGCAGACGAAATAATCATTGAAATACACAAACTACTAGTTTAAAAGTATTCTCAAAGAAATATAAAAGAATGATAGTACCTACATTTAGGAACAGGTTGCTTTCTAGTAGAGAGTTTTTTCTTAAACCTTAAACCTAAAATGATTATCATCAACATCACCCGAAATATTACGGAGTTACCAATAGAAAAAGTGGGTAATTGCAATAGTCCTCTTGAATTAACTAAAAATTTATTTTACTTTAGATGAGAGATAAATAATTTCATCATCTAGTCACATAGATAATTTTTCAACATATCAAGTAGAGGTATTATTATTCAGCAATTAACAATGACCCCTGATTAAAATCAGGATATTTGATCAAAGCAAAATTTGGAATTTCATCGTCTTCAAAGGAGAGGCTAATAAATCTGAATTGTTTAATTAATAATTATTAACTATCGACTCTTAGAGACTGTTTGTAAAAGGAATATTAAATCCAGGCGTAGGGTGGGGAGGGTGAGGC
>JASJEE010000177.1 GCA_030064835.1 Microcoleaceae cyanobacterium MO_207.B10
CCTATTTTATTCGTGGCACAAATCTTACTGCTTTTTCGGGAACAGGGAACAGGGAACAGGTGGGAGTTTCAACTTTTTTATTTACTTTTTAATTACCCGCAACCTATGGGCGGATTGCTATGGCAATATGATTTAAGTTGTGAGATATTGAACATTTTTAGGTAACAGGGAATGGGGAACAGGGAACAGGGAACAGAAAATCAGAAAAAAATGTATAAAAATGAATATGATAACTGCTATATTCTACACTTTTAAGCAAAACCTCAATTCTTACATCTGATTCCTGATTGTTATGTAGAACCTATTTGAAATCTATTGAATCTAATTTAATAAAGTAGATGGGGAAGTGTGAGAAGTATTTTTCAACATGGAGTGCCTATTTTTTCCCTATATTTTATAACTTGTTATAACTTGTAAGTCGGTCTTCGTGTTTCAGAAGTGAAACAATTTAATGACGGACAAATATACCAAATGGCTTCTATAGCAATCCTATTTAGGTCGTAACATTTTAGTAGTAGTAAAAAATCATAATGCAGAAGCCAGGGTTTAAAATTCACAAGCATTCCTGGTGATATTTATTATTCTTACAATTTGTCACAACCAATTTAGGATTGCTCTATAGAACCTATTTGGGATCTATTTATACAATTTTGATAAATGTTTGCTACAAATGAATAGGGGATTTTTTAGGAGTCAGGAGTCAGGAGTCAGGAGTCGCATGGGAATTCTTTTAAGACCATGTTTTAGGTCGGAAATAATCTTTTTTGTCAAAGGGACATCTTATTAAAAGTCTTTTTATCGCCCTTACCATTCGTAACATTCTTTTTTTTAATTGGTATTAGACATCTTCAAAAATTAGGGAGTAGGGAGAAATAATTGATGAATCAGAGTACAACAATTGATTTTATTTTTGATTATTGGAGATATTTGTCTATCTACTTAATATAGGGAGATAGTCAATATCGGGGTATTTTTCTACCTTTTTGCCCTATTATATTTTTCTCTCTCCTGAGTCCTAACTCCTAATACCATTTCTTTGTAAGGATGCACTTAATAATTTTTGCTCCGACCTGACTGTGGCGGAAAATATCATATTTGATTAAGGGAAACTTCAAAGAGAAATGGTATAACTACTACCAAATTTAATCAAGATTGTTACAGTAAAATCGGGACACGAAAGGATAGGAATATTTACACTTGTTCTCTTTCATTCCTACAACCTAAAACCCAACACCTAACACCAAATTGATAAATGTTTGCTACAAATATTATCAATCTTGGGTTTTGGGTGTGGGGTGTAGGGTGTGGATAAATAATAGGAAAAACAAATAATAAGGCTGGTTATAAAAGGGATAAAATGGAAAAACTTTATTGATTAGTTAATAGTTGAAGTTTGCTCAAGCATCACATTCTTTTTTCACTCATGGTATAACACCTAGAAACCAACCAATGTAGTAATATTTTTTGAAAATGGTATACCACCAGAATATTACAACTAAAATAAGATTGCTATACAGATTATGATACCCATTAAACTCTAGTATTGCTAAGTATAGGCAATCCTTCTTAGGTGGATTTGATTTATACTATTCTTATTTTGACTCATCAATTTGGTAATTGAGTATGGTGGTTGATTCAATCATTTTTTCTGGAATTTCCAATGATACTAATGCTCAAACAATATGAATAATTTGAACTATCTAGAAACTTCAGGGTGGCTCAATTCATTAAAGCTAGGAAAAGTAATAGATTATCAGTGTCGTTCTATTCCTTGGTATTGTTATCCTGCTATAGAATTTATTGAAGATAAATTAAAGAGTAATTTTCGGGTATTTGAATATGGAAGTGGGCAGTCAAGTTTATGGTATGCTCAAAGAGTTGCACAAGTAATTAGTGTGGAACACAATTTTGATTATTTTCAAGAAATGTCGGCTTGTATTCCAAAGAATGTGAAGCTGGTTTTCAGAGAAGATAGTCAAAGATATGTGGATGAAATAAATAATTATAGTGATGGTAATTTTGATGTGATTGTTATTGATGGAATTGAGAGGGTTAAATGTGCGGAAATATGTGGAAAAAAGCTATCGGAATATGGCTGGATAGTTTTTGATAATTCTGATAGGGAGTTAAATGACCAAGCGATAATATTTTTCCATAATCAAGGATTTAAACGTATCGATTTTTATGGTTTAGTGGCTAGTCAAAAATATAAGACTTGTACTTCTATTTTTTTTAAAAAAGATAATTTTTTATCTGAAATAACATTACCTAGCAAAAAGGAATCTTGCCTGGGTATTTCTCTGGGTCAAGCTGAAGCAAGAATTCAAAAAAAGCAGGATAATTTTCTGGATAAGCAGATTAAATCTAAAATTTTATCTTGCTATGAAGAAATTAAGAAAACACCAAATTCGCCAGAGGTATATAAACAATTAGGTGACCTTTTACAAGAGGTTGGTAAAGTTGAAGCTGCGATGCGAGCTTATACAAAAGCTGTTAAGTTAAATCCTGATTTTATAGGGTCAGACTTGCCTTAATAGTTTCTAGATAAATTTGAGTATTTGATTAGGTTTTGAGTTAATTAAAAATGACTAAATTTCAATTAAAAATACCAGTAGTTCTAATTATATTTAATCGACCGGATACAACAGAAAAAGTATTTGAGGCAATTCGTGAGGTTAAACCACCTCAATTATTTGTAATAGCTGATGCTCCTCGCCCTAACAAACCGGGAGAAGCTGAGAAATGTATGGCAGTAAAGACTATTCTTAATCGGGTTAATTGGCAATGTGAAGTTTTGACTAATTATGCTGAAATTAATATGGGTTGTAGAGAGCGGGTTTCTAGTGGATTAAATTGGGTTTTTAGTTTAGTAGAATCAGCAATTATTCTGGAAGATGACTGTGTACCTCATCCCACTTTTTTTCGATTTTGTCAGGAGTTATTAGAAAGATATAGAGATGATGACAGAATCATGGCTATATCTGGGGATAATTTTCAGTTTGGGAATAATCTTACAGAATATAGTTATTATTTTTCTCGCTATTCTCATTGTTGGGGTTGGGCAACTTGGCGAAGAGCATGGAAAAATTATGATAATCAGATGCAGTTATGGTCTAAATTTCGGGATATTAATTGGTTAGATAATATTCTACAAAATAGTCAGGCAGTTAAATATTGGTCGCAGATTTTTCAAGATAATTATCAGGGTTTTAATTCTTGGGCTTATGCTTGGATATTTGCTGCTTGGAGTCAGAATGGTTTAACTATTCTACCTAATGTGAATTTAGTTTCTAATATTGGTTTTGGAGAGGAAGCTACCCACACTTTAAGGATTAATAGATTGGCTAATATATCTGTGCAGAAAATGATTTTTCCTTTAAATCATCCGACTTCTATTGGTCGTAATATTCAAGCCGATGATTTTACAGAAAAAACGATTTTTAGTGGAAGTTTACCTCAGCAATGTAAAGTTTGTGGTGCAGCATCATACTATTTTGATAATGCTAAAATTTTGGATAAATATAATATTAATTATTTTCAATGTTCTAATTGTGGGTTTGTACAAACGGAACATCCCTATTGGTTAGGAGAAGCTTATTCACAACCAATAGCTAGTAGTGATGTCGGTCTAGTAAAAAGAAATATAGAACTTTCACAAATTACAGAAGATATCATTAATACTTTGTTTAGTCGCCAAGATAAATTTCTTGATTATGGTTCAGGTTATGGTTTGTTAGTGCGACTAATGAGAGATTCAGGATTAGATTTTTATGGCTATGATCGCTACTGTGAAAATATTTTTTCTCAAGGTTTTCAAGTAAGTAATATTTCTGACACAAAATATGAGTTAATTACAGCTTTTGAAGTTTTTGAACATTTAGTTAATCCCATTGCAGAAATAGAACAAATACTCAATTTTTCTCAAAATGTTTTGTTCAGCACAAAGCTACTGCCAAAGGAAAATCCTCAACCTCAAGATTGGTGGTATTATGCTCTTGCAGAAGGTCAGCATATTTCTATATATACTTTCAAAAGTTTATCAATACTTGCTGCCCGGTTTAAACTCAAATTATATTCTTATGGAAATTCTCTACATTTGCTGACAAAACAAGAAATCTCACCTCATCTATTTCACCAATTATGTCAGATAGAGCCAACAATAAAAAAACAAAATATCTTGACCGAACAAAAATATTTAAAAATCATGGCATCTCTGCAAAAAACTTCTCAAGAATTAGTTGAGCATCAGTTAAAAATTTTAGTTGATGGGGTTTTCTTTCAACTTAACAATACAGGTATCGCCAGAGTTTGGAAATCTTTATTATCTGCATGGGTAAAAGATGGTTTTGCCCAACATATTTTAGTATTAGACAGAGGTGGAAATGCTCCTAAAATTCCTGGAATTGAATATCGAACAGTTCCTCGCTATGACTACTCTAGAATAGAGAGCGATCGTCAAATTTTACAGGGAATATGTGATGCAGAACAGGCAGATTTATTTATCTCTACTTACTATACAACTCCTATTTCTACACCCTCTGTATTTATGGCTTATGATATGATTCCAGAAGTATTTGGAAAAAACCTAAATCATCCAGAGTGGCAAGAAAAACATCATGGAATTAGTCATGGAGTTTCTTACATTACAATATCTGAAAATACAGCCCGTGACTTAATCAAATATTTCCCAAATATCTCATCAGATTTAGTGACTGTAGCTCATTGTGGAGTTGACGATAATTTTTCCATTGCTAGTACCCAAGAAGTTACTGACTTTAAATTAAAATATAACATCTCTAACCCATATTTTTTGATAGTTGGTGAGAGGATTGGTTGGCAAGGTTATAAAAACACTAGTTTATTTTTTCAATCTTTTTCTCAACTGCCAAATTCCGAAAATTTGGAAATTGTTTGTGTAGGTGGAAAACCTGAATTAGAAACTGAAATTAGAGAATTTATTTCTGAAAGTAAGTTACACCTGTTACAACTAAATGATGATGAACTAAAAATTGCTTATTCTGGAGCTATCGCATTAATTTATCCATCAAAATATGAAGGTTTTGGAATGCCAATAGTTGAGGCAATGGCTTGTGGTTGCCCAGTTATAACTTGCCGAAATGCCTCTATTCCGGAAGTAGCAGGAACGGCAGCTTTATATATAAATGATGGTGATATTAATGGTTTGGTAAATGCTTTATCTGAAGTTCAAAAACTAGAGGTAAGGCAATTATTAATTGAGGCTGGTTTAGCACAAGCTAAAAAGTTTTCTTGGTCGGAAATGGCAAAGATTGTTAGTTCCGTTTTAGAAAAAACTGCAAGTAATATATTGACCTCTCCATCTGAATCTATAAATACAGGGCAACTGGTATTACAACGACAGTTTTGGAATGTTAATTCTCTAGATGAAGCAATGTTTAGGCGGGTATTTACTGACGATAAAATTAACGCTATGTCTCCTCAAGAAAAAATGGAGGCGTGGCAAAATTCAATCTTAAGTTCTACTCACAAAATTCTCCGAGGGATTCCCATAAATAAAGAGTGGAAAGTTTTAGAAATTGGTTGTGGTGTCGGTCGTTTAATTAAACCTTTACGGGAAATATTTGCTGAGGTAGATGGTGTAGATATTTCAGAAAAGATGATTCAATTTGCCAAACAATATTTAGCTGATGGTAAACAAAATGGAGAAGTATATGTGAATAATGGCTGCGACCTAAAACAGTTAACTGACCAAATTTATGACTTTGTTTATTCAATAATCGTTTTTCAACATATTCGTTCTATTTCTATTGTCAAAAGCTATTTTAGAGAAACTTTTCGAGTGTTAAAACCAGGAGGATATTTCCGACTTCAGGTGCATGACCATAGCGCTTCAGATTTAGGAAATTTTGATGAAGAGGGGGCAGAAAATAAGCAGTATTATTTGTATGGCAATGCTTATACTGAAGCACAACTACAAGATTTGCTCGTGACAGAAACTGGTTTTAATTTAGTATCTCTGGAATGTTCAAAACCTTGGATTTGGGCAACGGTTAAACGCCCAGAAAAACTAAAATTTACACCCCAAGTATCAGCCATAGTTTCTACATATAATTCTGAAAAATTTATCCGGGGGTGTCTAGAAGATTTAGTCAATCAAACTCTCTATAAAAAAGGTGAGTTAGAAATTATTATTATTGATAGTGCATCAGAACAAAAAGAAGGAGCGATCGCTCAAGAATTTCAAACTAAATATCCTCACATTATTTATCAACGTACCTCAGAAAGAGAAACTATTTATGCTGCATGGAATCGTGCTATAAAAATTGCTACAGGAAATTATATTACTAATGCTAATACAGATGACCGCCACCGTCCAGATGCTTTAGAAAAAATGGCAAATTATCTAGATAATTATCCTCATACATCTTTGGTTTATGCAGACCAATTAGTTACTACTATTCCTAACGATACTTGGGCAACAACTGAAGCAAATAAACGGTGGAATTGGCCGCAATTTGACTATAGTGAATTGGAGCGTCGTTGTATAATTGGTCCTCAACCAATGTGGAGAAAATCTCTACATCAAAAGTATGGATACTTTCCCTCTGAATTTAGCGTTGCTGGCGACTATGAATTTTGGCTAAGGATTGGCAAAACTGAAAAAATAGAACGTTTGCCAGAAATTTTAGGATTATATTTTGACAATAAACAAGGTTTAGAAAAAGCCGACCAAAAAGCGAAACAAGAAACTGATAATATCTGTAATGAATATGGAATTTTTCAACGTGGCGTTCAACGTAAAATTTCTGTTACTACAGACATTTCAGAATTGGAATTAATTAGTTTACCTTTTCGGGAAAGTCAAAGGTACGAGTCGGTGGAAAAATCTAGAGATTCTGCTGCGGAATTAACCAGTTTATCCGGTACGGGAAGTGAAAAATTATCCGTCAAAAATTTCCCGTCTGAGTCGGTGGAGAAATCTAGAGATTCTGCTGCGGAATTAACCAGTTTATCCAGTACGGGAAGTAAAAAGTTCCTAGCCAAAAATCGGCAGGTATTTTCTGTCTCTACTGATGAATCTCTTGATGCGACATCCGATAATTTTTTGAGTCAATCAGATTTAATTTCAGTAATTATTCTTTGTTATAACCAGGCAGAATATTTAACTGAAGCTGTAGAAAGTATAGTTAACCAAACCTATCAAAATTGGGAATGTCTAATAGTTAATGATGGTAGTTCTGACTCAACAGGTGAAGTCGCCAAAAATTTAGTAGACAAATATCCAGAAAAAAGTCTCCGTTTGCTAGAAAAAGAAAATACTGGCGTACCTGATTCTCGAAATGTGGGAGTAAATCATAGTCGGGGAAAATTTATTTTATTTGTGGATGCAGATGATAAGATTCATCCTAATTTTCTCACAGAAACTTTAGCAGTATTAAAAGCAAATCCACAGGTTGGTTTTGTTTATACAGATATTCATAAATTTGGCTTTGAGGAAAAACTAGAAAGTTTCGGCGATTTTAATGTCAAACGTTTTTTAAGTAAAAATCAAGCCCCAGTTACATCTTTATTTAGAAGAGAAATTTATCAACAAGTGGGCGGGTTTAAAACTGTAATGAAAGATGGTTGGGAAGACTGGGAGTTTTGGATTTCAGCATATCAAAAAAGTTGGCTAGGTTATCGACTGGAAAAACCCTATCTTTATTATAGACAACATTCTGCTGGTTCCCGTCAACAAAAACTGCATCAAAATCAAGTAAATTTGGCAGTTCATAAAGCTATAATTATTTATCTGCATTCTCAGTTGTATAACCAACAGGAAGTAGTTTGGTCAAAACAAATATTGGATAAATATAGAATTTCACTAATGACAGAATTAAATCAACTTAAATCTCAAATAACAATTAAATATCCAAAAATTTTACCAATTTCTGGAGGTAATGATAGACCTTTGTGGTCTGTAATGATTCCTACTTATAATCCCACATCAACTTTAGAAAAAACACTGAAATCTGTTTTGCAACAAGCAGCAAATATGAATCAAATGCAAATAGAAGTAGTTGATGATTGTTCAACTCAGGTTGATGTAGGGGAAGTTGTTAAAAAAATTGGTCAGGGCAGAATTTCCTATTATCGCCAACCGCAAAATTTAGGATTAATTGCTAACTGGAATGATTGTATAAAACGAGCATCTGGTCAGTGGGTTCACATTCTACATCAAGATGATTTAGTATTGCCAGAATTTTATAGTCGTCTGCGAAGTTTATTAGAAAATAACGCCCAGGTGGGAGCTGCTTTTTGTCGTCATTATTATATAGATGAAAATGACAATCAAAAGATGCTTTCCCCACTAGAAAGAGAAACCCCTGGTATTATTTCTAACTGGTTAGAAAAAATTGCCGTAATGCAACGAATTCAATGTGCTTCAATAGTAGTAAAACGTCAGGTTTATGAAGAAATAGGAGGATTTTCTCCAGACGCAAATTCGGCAGCAGATTGGGAAATGTGGAAACGTATTGCTGCTTATTATCAAGTTAGTTATGAACCTCAAACTTTGGCTTGTTATCGTTGGCATTCAAAATCTGAAAGTTCACGATTAATTAAATTTGGAGGTAATATTGCTGATACTCGTAAAGCTATCGAAATTTCTGAGTCTTATCTACCTCCAAAAATAGCGACAAAATTATCTAATCAAGCTAGAGAACATTATGCTATTTCTGCTATTCAAGTAGCAGAAAAAATGCTCAGTGTAGGAAAAGCAGAAGTAGCGATCGCTCAAATTCAAGAAGCTTTAAAATGTAGTCAGTCTTCCCAAGTAAAAGAGGCAATAATTTCTCTGTTTATTACTTCAGATTCAACACCACAAATAAATACCAATCAACTTTTATCTGAAATTGTTAACTATCTAGAGCAGTATCAAAACAATATTTCTAACGAGTCAGTTTTAAATAACTTACGTCAGCTCCGCCAACAAATTGCGAATTACTGGCTAAACCTCCCCACAGAAAAATTAGAAAGTGCCTATTTAACCGAGATTGGTAAAGCACATAAAAAGTTAATCGACAGTAGTCTTAAATATGAACAAATTACAGATAAAGAAAAACTCCTTGTCAGTCAAATAGCAACTCATATTTCTCAAGGACTAAATCAACAAAATTCCATTCAATATCTTCTAGCAGCTACCTTATATTATTACCCACATCAACTCTCAGAAAATTGGTTTGAACAAGCTCCTATTCCCAAATGGTTTGTCAACGACTACATGAAATTTATGATTGATGCTCCTAGCTACTTTCAAGAAATAGGGGAAGCAGACAATTACTATCGTTATACTCTCAACTGGATAAACTATTTACATCAAAGAATATTCAATAACTCCGACTCAAAACTCTGGCAAGATATCGCTTGGTTCCTCACCCAAAAATTCAACTTTATCCCCCTTTACTTTAACTACCAAAATCTCAAAGACATCTATATTAAACGTGCCGAAATAATGGAATTAGCATTGGAAAGTCGAGGCTTTAAACTAGATTATCTCTTTCCAGAACGACCTGCTAACCGAAATAAAATTCGTTTAGGAATTCTCAGCAGTCACTTTATTCCCCAAACAGAAACTTTTTCCACCCTGCCATTTTTTGAACATTTAGATAGAAGCAAATTTGAAATTATTTTATATGCTAAAAGTCTCACTGAATACCCACTAGAAAAATATTGTCAAAGTCTTGCCGACCGACTTGTAAAATTGCCAGATAACTTAATCAATCAAGTAGAAACTATTCGTGCGGACGATTTAGATATTCTCTTAATTGGTACTAACGTTACTGCTATTACTAACTCCATTACCTTACTTGCTTTACACCGAATAGCACGAATTCAACTAACTTCAACTTCTTCTTGCGTCACAACAGGAATGAAACATATTGATTATTATATTTCTGGAAAATTAACAGAACCTCAACAGGAAGCACAGCAGCAATATAGGGAACAATTAATTACCTTAAAAAGAACAGCTCATTGTTTTAATTACTATCCAACTGAACCAGAAAAACCAGTTGTTAAACCAAGTCGTGAAAGTTGGGGAGTAAACGATAAAAATATTGTTTTTGTTTCCGGTGCTAACTTTTATAAAATTATTCCCGAACTGAGAGAAACCTGGGCAAAAATTATTGCTGCTATACCAAATTCGGTTCTAGCATTATATCCTTTTAATCCCAACTGGAGTAATTCTTATCAAGCTAGCACTCATTTTGTTAACGATATCCGCTCTATATTTAGCAAATATGGTATTGATAAAAAACGATTAATTGTAATTAAAACATTGCCTAGTCGTTCGGATGTTAAAGAATGCTTGAAATTATGCGACGTGTATTTAGATTCTTATCCATTTGCGGGGGTAAATTCTTTAATCGAACCTTTAGAAATAGGATTGCCAATAGTTACAAAAGATGGTAATTCATTCCGTTCTTTGATGGGTAGTGCATTATTACGATCGCTCTCTATCCCAGACTTGATTACTAATAGTGAAGCTGACTATATTAACCTCGCGATTAAGCTTGCCAATAACTCCAAATTTCGCCAACAGAAACGGCAACAAATTCAAGCAAAAATGCAGCAAAATCCGTCATTTTTAGACAGTCGTGATTACTCAGCGCAGATAGGAAAATTATTCCAAGAATTATTCCAAAAATGGCAGAATATCCATACACCAAAAACCAGAGAATCTACAAGTAAAAATTCTCTATCTCCTGAATTTATCAATCGTTTACTTGGTTGTGTCAACCTCTATGAAATCGACCCCACTGACCAATCTTTAATCCAAGAATTACGTCAACTTCGCAAACAAATAGCTGACTTTTGGTTAGAAACACCCCCAAAAGAATTAGAAAATATTTATCAAGGAAAAATTAGACAAGCATATCAAGCTTTATTAGCAAGTGGGATTCAAAATGAACCCCAGACCGAAGATGAACAGAAGTTTCTCAAAGAATTAGTAGATATAAGTATAGGATTAACTAATCCTAAAGCGGTTAATGCTTTGTTAGGTGGAATGTTATATTTCCCCCCAGGTAAAATGTTGGTGCGAGATGCTAAAAAACGTTTGCCTAAGTGGTTAATCAATGATTATAAACAAGTATTTGAAAGTCGAGAAGTTGCAGAAAAACTGGAAAATGCTTTTCAATCTAAGTCTCCTCATTTGTCAGAATATTCTATTAGTAGGGGTGTGGAAACTAAACCCCAAGTATCCAAACCTGGTTGGGAAAGCAAACCCCTACAAACTGCTGAATTTTTAACAAAAAATCAGTCAGAAAATTTAGATTCTGCCAACCAAAAGTTTCTGAATCAATTATTAGGTAGTGTGAATCTTTATTACATTGACCCATCTGATGAATCTGTAGTCAAAGAATTGCGCCAAGTTAGAAAACAAATGGCTGATTTTTGGATAAATTTAGAACCTAAAAAACTAGACAATTTTTACTTAGGTGAAATGGGTAAAGGTTATCAAGCATTACTAAATAGTGGGATACAAAATCAATCTTTAATAGAAAGTGAACAGGAATTTTTACAACAGTTAGCTACTCAACTTGCCAAAGGAATAGAAGCGCCGAAAGCAATTAATTATTTGTTGGCTGTAATGTTATATTGTCGTCCAGAACAATTAAGAATAGAAGATATCAGTAAATTGCCTTATTGGTTATTAGAAGATTATCAAAAGTTTATCGGAAATTTATAATTTTTTTGCGATGCAATTATTCTGGTATGCTGAACCAAATACTAACTAAATTGGGCAATTAACTATGAGTGAATATACTGGTATTACTGATTATTACGATCTTTTGATGACTCAAGGCTATTATGATTATCAAGGAATGGCCAATGCAGTTAACACTTTTGTGAAAGATGGCAGGAAAAAAATACTAGAATTAGGTGTAGGAACAGGATTATTAGCGGAAAAATTAAAAGCACTTGCTCCTGAAGCTGAATTTACAGGGGTAGACATTACAGCATCTATGCTCGATATTGCTAGAAAAAGATTGGGAGAATGGGGAAATTTAGTAGAAGCAGATGTCTATGAGATGAACTTACAAGAAACCTTTGATATTGCTGTTTCTAGTGGAGGTGTTTGGGTAATAATAGAACAAGACAACCGAACCGACTTAGGAAATCATACTAAGGATATTAATGAGGATATTAAGGGACTCACTAATCTTGCTAAATATCTAAATCAAAATGGCTTATTACTGTTGGGTGTTCAGGGAGAACATAAAAATTATCAACAAAATCTCCCAACAGGAATTGTTTATTCTCAGGAGATAGAAAAAATTGGGGAAAATGATGAAATTAAATCCATTGAGAAAAGTTATTTTTTCAAGAAAGATGGGAAAATATTAGCTCAACAAACACTTAATCTGAATTTCATTAAGGAATGGAAAAAAGAAGAAATTATGGAACAAGCTGGATTTAGTTTTGTTAGT
>JASJEE010000178.1 GCA_030064835.1 Microcoleaceae cyanobacterium MO_207.B10
AAAAATTCTTCTACTTCTAAAACATCAGTACGTTGTAAGTTGCGAATTTCCACAGCAAATCTTTCGATAGAAGCAGCAAGCAACGCTAATTGTTGGACATATTCCGCATGACGATCGCGAGAGACAACTTGAGTTGAGGCTGTATCGGGTTCTAGTCCTAATTTCTGACAGGCGATCGCTTCTACTTTAGGGTCAATATTGGCATAAGTGCCTACTGCCCCTGAAATCTTACCCACAGCAATATCTTTTCTTAATTTGATCAGGCGATCGCGATTTCGTAAAACTTCAGCTAACCATCCAGCCAGTTTAAACCCAAAAGTAATCGGTTCAGCATGAATACCGTGGGAACGTCCCACCATAATAGTTTCACGATGTTGTTGTGCCTGATAGCGAATGGCTTGCCCCAACTTTTCCACACATTCCAACAACAAATTCAAACTAGCCACCATTTGCAGTGCTAAAGCAGTATCTAATACATCAGAACTTGTTAAGCCTAAGTGAATATACCGACCCACATCTCCCACATATTCATTGACATTTGTCAAGAATGCAATTACATCATGGCGCACTTCTGCTTCAATTTCCAGAACCCGCTTTGGGTCAAAATTAGCCTTGGCCTTAATTTCCTCTACTGCCTCAGCCGGAATATAGCCAAGTTCCGCCTGAGCTTCACAGACAGCTATCTCCACTTGTAGCCAAGTCTTCAACTTAGCATTATCAGTCCAAAGTTCGCCCATTTCGGGCAAGGTGTAACGCTCTATCACACTTACTACTTATCTAACAAAAAAACAACCGTTACATTGTACTACTGTACTGTTTCACGAGTGAATTTGTATCGCCATATTCAATCTTGACATGGGGAGAAATTAACGGTTAATTATAAAAATGCTCATCTTTACTTTCCCATTCATGGGACTGATACCGTTTCAAAGTTGGATTTGCTTGGCTAAAAACTTTGATAATACAAAAGTTTCAGGCAATTATTTGACATTTAGGCTTGGAAACTATTTGTGACATCCTTAAAGTGAATTGGTATTACAACTAAATACTTAAACAGGGCGAACTAGAGCTAACAATTAACAGCCCACTAGTAGCATATTTAATTATGAAAAAATATCCTGTCAAATTATATATAGGTATAATATTAGGGGTTTTAGCAGCCATAAGTGTATTGGCGGTTATCCGCAGTTTATCGCGGGCAGAAACAAAACGTTATCAAACCGAGTACCGAGAAAAAGTACGCAGTCAAATGTTAGCAACTAAAACTCGTTTGGAAGATGCTACTAACTCCCGTTTATCACTTATTCAGGGTTTAGGTGCTTATATTTCTAATGTAAATCCTTATATTTATCGCGAAGAATTTAATACTTTAGCTAAATTAATGGTTATTCAACAATCAGGAGTTAGGGGTATTTTATATCAAGATTCAGATGTGGATCTTTTTTATCCCCAAACAGAAGGTATTGCCACTAAACCGGCTAATCTAAAGTCAGCTATTGGTAGGCAGGGAGTAGCAACTGAGGCAATTAAAAATAAAAGTATTGTACTTGGTGGCTGGATGAAGTGGGATGAAGAAAATGAAGTTTTAATTGCTTTAAGCCCGGTTTTTTTAAAGTCTAATAATAAAAAAGATAGATATTGGGGTTTAGCTGGCATTTTAATTGATAAAAACAGTTTATTTCAAGCAGCAGAAATTACGAATAATTCTGAAAATTTACAATATGTAGTTCAGGGCGAAAATGGCGAAATATTATTTGGAGACAAAGAAGTTTTGCAGGAAAAACCTGTTATTTTAGATGTAAAATTACCCAACAATCTGTGGAAATTAGCGGCTGTTCCTGAGAGTAGTTGGCCGAAAAATTCACCAATTTATAGTAAATTGTGGATGGCTGGTACTGTATTGGCATTGGTAATAGGTGGGTTAGTTTTTGGTTTTTTTTATCTATTTACCAAGGATAAAAATTTTGGGGAAAGTAATATTCAGACTGGGGAAAATATTGATACAGATATTCAGACAGAAGAAAATATTAATACTATTAATACAGATGAAAAATCAAAAGTTAAGTAATATTTATCAGACTTACTCAATCAGAAGTAATTGCTACTTTTAGATGAGCAAGCACAAGCTGATAATTAGGTTCCTCCGTAATTTCTGAAATTATTTCCCGGTAAATAATTGTGTCATTTCTATCAAGGACAAAAACTGCAGGTGTTAATAAAGAAAATTCTGGAATTAAAAGTCCCCAGTTGCGAGCAAAGTCCATATCCAGGTAATCAGATAACATTGTCATATTATTTACCTGTTGTAAATTACACCAACGAGTTTGAGCAAATGGTAAATCAGTAGAAATAATATAAGTTACTATCTGCTCCCCAAATTCTGCGATCGCATCACTGAACTTTTTAGCCACCGTCGAACCAATTTGAGTATCAACAGAAACAACTGTTATCAATAACCGCACTTTACCTCTAGACTCAGCGATCGGTAACACAGTTTTTAAATTCCTGTCAACTAACCTAACATTACGCCCAGTTTCACCTAATTTTAATTTCCATCCGATTAAAGTTATTGGTGTACCATAAAAGGTCACAACATTACTGTTAGTTTCTCGAATAATCATATTATTTGGCTTCAATAGGGAACAGATGAAAAATTAGGGAGGTGGGGGAGTAGGGCTGTTTCATTCTCTTCAAAATGGATAGATACGGGGATACGGAGATACGGGGACCCGGAGACGCGGAGATTGAGGCTTTGAGAGAAGCGCAAAAATTTAGAATGAAACAGCCCTGGGGGGAGTGTGGGAGGTGTGGGAGGTGTGGGAGGTGTGGGAGATAAAAGATCGGTATTCGGCGAAAGTATGTTATTGATAACCCAAAACCTAAAGTCCAAAACCTACCACCTACCCCTCACCAATAATTCTACTGTTGTGCCACAGAATAAGGAAGACTCAAATCTCCCGAACTTACACTATAAACCTTGTAAACCCCAAGCATTGGTCTGTTTTGATCAGAAGTATTAACCTCCATATAAGCGGTAACAGCATCAAACTGAAAATCCTTTTTACCATTGACTCTCCCCAGTGGAATCAAAACTTTGAGAGAATTGTTATTAGCAACAACCTGAAAACCAGGGGAGTCCATATACATCGGCATTCCCGGATTAGTCGGAGGCAAAACTACACTAGCATCTTCTTTCTGAAATTCCTTGACCGCAAGTCCACCTGCTACTTGGCTATTGGGAGCTAAAACCACCCAATGAGTATGAAAAATGCGACCATCATTTTCAAAATTACCATCATTATTTTCATCCCAAAGCGGGGTGTCATCAAAGTCGGGATGAGTAGTGACAGCTAAAGCAACAACTCCCTCTGTTTTACTAAAACCTACATCTTCAGGTGAAAGTGTGGTCGGAAAAACATAACCTAAAACAGGCGCACCGTCTAATTTACCCACAGATGTTGGCATCGTTTCACCAATAGTACCTTTAACTTCTTGTTCAAAAACTAAAAGGTCTAAATCTTTAATGTATTTAACATTGGTGGAACTAATTTCGACATCAGCAGAACTAGCAATAGGTGTAACCTGATGTTGAGGTTGTGCTTTAGCGCTTGTAGATAGAGCCAAAGTTAATCCAAGAGCAATAACACAAACAAGACGAACAATTTTTTTGATATTCATGTTAATTCCTAAAATGATTACAAAAGAACAAACAAAAGAAAATTTGTAGTGGTAGTTTGACAATAGTAACTACCACCTACAAAACAAGTGAATTAAACTAACACAGGAGAATGCTCTGTTAAGAGCTGTTCATTTTCTACTTGAGTTAACCAAGTTTGCCAAAATAGTTTCGCCAGACTTTCCAACTTCTGGCTATATTTCGCAGTATCAAGACGTAACTTTCCGACAGTCACATCAGGTGTAGAAGCAATTTCACAAGCATGACCAATAAACCAATGTTCTAATCCAGAAATTGTCACTTCAGGGTGAAACTGCAACGCTAGAGCCGACTTTCCCCAGGCAAAAGCTTGATTTTGATAGGCAGCACTGGCAGCTAAATGCACCGCACCTTCAGGCAAATCAAAAGTATCACCATGCCAGTGTAATACCGCCGTTTTCTCTGGAGCTAGATATTGGAGTGGAGAATTTTCACCAGACTCAGTTAGTTGTATAGGAGACCAACCAATTTCTTTTCCATTATTTCCCGGATAAACTCTTGCCCCCAACGCTCGTGCCATCAGTTGCGCTCCCAGACAAATTCCTAATGTTGGTTTATTATTAGTCAGACGTTGTTTAAGTAAATCTAACTCCTGAGTGAGAAAAGGATAATCTTGTTCGTCATAAGCTCCAATTGGACCACCCAGAATTATTACTAGGTCTGGAGTTAATGGGTTGATTCCATCTAGAAAACCAGGAGCAGCTTCTAGATACTCAATCGTATATTCTTTTTCCTGAAGTACAACATGGAGAGTGCCGAGATTTTCAAAAGCAATGTGTCTAATTACGATAGCGTTTTTCATGGTAATAATTTTTGATTAACTAAATTACAATTGATGGCTAATAGCCATCATTTTTTCCTACGGAATGCTACGCAAACAGCTTTCTAGGGCTTGATATCCAGACTTTTTTTACGGGAGGTGCGCCAACAGACATATAAGTTGACGGACAATTCTTGGGTGCTGATAGCTATTTAAGCAAACCTTGTCTAGCAAAACTGTCAATACCCCGTTGTGAGTTGAGAGCACCTAACTCTTCAGCAAGTGAAATAACACCAGAATAATCTATGCGGGTTAAATTGACCTCATCAGTCACAGCACAGTCAGCGATAACTTCGCGGGTTTTGGAGAAGCCAACATATTCAAGCATTGTTTGCCAAACCTCCAATTCTGAATTAGCAAACCAGCGCACTGGTAAGGGAAGCACATCAGCAAAAAATTCTTGCTGTATCGGACTCAACTTGGTGTAAATACACTGAGCTAGATTTATAAAAATACTATGGTGAGCCATTTCATCCTGTCTGTGAGTATCAACTATTAAACGGTTCATTGGTTGAATATTAGTATCCTTAGCTAATAAATTTAGGTAGTCACTAATAAACACTTCCGAAACAGTGGCAGTAGCAATTTGAACTAAGATTTTTTGCCAACGTTCAGAATATTTAGCTTGTTCGAGAGTCATCTGTTTGACTAAATTAAAGTTAGGCAACTTAAGTGACTCAAGTCCGCGCTGCTCCCGTGTAATTCGGCAAGCTTGCATTACCAGCAATATATGGTAAGCTTCATCTACAAGGGTATCGCTAGCAATTTCTCGCCCTACTCCATCATCTACTCCTGGTACTTCCTGATAGATGATGTGGTTACAAGCAGGAGAAACAACTTTTGATTCAATATCAACAGTTTTCTCGTTGTAAGCTATCCAACCACAGGAAAGAATTTGTTGCTGCATCTTGAGCGGTGCTTCCAAGAATGCAGGATGGTCTTTAAACGGCAACAGGTCTATTCTGAAGTCGTCTCTAGCGGGGTTGAATGCTAGTTCGGGACTGTTGAAGTCTAGGTTGTGATTTTTGGCTTGTACAACTTTGGCGCGACGCGACCAGTTTTGCGTCATTTTGTTTAGTAGTTGGCGACTGTGGGAAATTTCTTGAGTACCAGGAATGAATGGTTTAGTGGTAGATTTTTGGCTGCCGATAACTAAAGTCATGGTTTATTCTCCTAAGTTTATTGTTAATGTATTGTGGTGAGTTAATTGAAGTGTGTTTTTGATATAGAACCCCTAAGTGTATCTTTGTCCGTGATTAATTTTTTTGACTAATGAAGCGAGGAAGACCTACTGATAAGTTATGCAATGTAGGAAAAAAATAGATACCCATGTTAAAACATACTCCACACACCTCCCACCCTTCCTACACTCCCCTCTCTATCAGATCTCAAATAGGTTCTATAGATGCACTGAAGATAGGTGGTAGGTGTTATATCAAGTCCGCTTAGTTCGGTAGAAAAAAAGTTCAGTAAAAAGGCACCATTACTAAATATGCTCGTTCATCTCCCCCTCTCCGCGTCCCCCCCTCTCCCCACCCCTCCCACACTCCCCACACTTCCCATCTACTGACTACTAACGATATCGACCTGCAGTGAAACCACCGTGAGGCATATTCAACTCATCTTCTGAACTAAATACTTTTTCCACCTCATCAGTTTCAGTGTCAATCTTAATAATGTAGTTAGAAGCGTAACTAGCAGCGTAAACATAACGTTCGTCAGGAGTCACATTCAAGCCGTGAGCAATAGCAAAATCTGCTGGTAAGTCTTCACCCGGTTTGAAACGCTTGATAAATTCAGGTTCATTAATATCGCTGATATCATAAACCGAGATATAACCATCATCCCCGAAACTATCATCGAGAGAATCTTCCTCTGCCACATACAGCTTATCACCAGCAATTCCAATATCAGATGGAGAGCGGAAAATACCACTTTCATCAGCAGTATTGGCAGTTCCCACAACCCGCTCCGCTGTCCCCTCAAAAGTATCAAGTAACCACAAACTCGGACCGACAATATTTTGTCCCTCTGGAGTTAAGGAAGTCGGACCAAACTGCATCGATGCAGTAAAAGCATAGCGATCGTCTGCCCAAACGGTATAGTGAGTAAAAGCACCATTTCCTTCAAGAGAGCTTAATTCTATGGAATTTTCCAGGTTGAGACTACCGTTACCATCTACAGAATAAACTTCGATATCATCTAAATCGTAGTAATAACCTGTACCTAAACCGACGGTGCCAGAAGGATTAAAAGTTACCCCATGGGTTTGATTACTGGTTTCACCAAATTCAAAGCTATCTCCTGGCAAGAATTGGTTTGTGCTGCGGTCAAACCCCCGAATTTTATTGTCTGTCCATTGAGTGGTGTAACCGTAAGATGAACCGGGTAACCAGGTTGTACCATGAGCTTGAGTGTAAGCAGGTTGAGTCCAAGTACCGATAGGTTGGCTGGGGTCTACTTGGGTGGGAACGTTATATTCAGAGGTTGTACCGACTGGTTCTAATGCTAAGCTATCTAATACGCTGAGGTCGGCTGTATTATTAGACCAGTTAATATCATTTATTTCTAGGGCGATTAAATTTGCCGGGTCAGTCTCTGAAGCATCAGTGGTGACATAAACTGTTTGTTCGTCGGGAGCAATGAGGACGTGCTGAGGTCTCCCACCAGGATAGTTTTCGATGTTTTCCAGAGGTACTAATACTAAGTCGTCTGTTTCTGTGTTAATTAAACCTAATTCCCTTTCCATCATATTCACGAAACCGTAGAGTGTGCGGTCAAGCTCAAAGTCTACGCTGAAGACTTGGGAACCTCTACCTGTCTCCTCTATAGAACGTAAATATAGGGTGTGTTCTCCTTCTGTTAAAGGTCCGCCATAAAGTTGTTCTAAATCTACTATATCTAATGAGAAGCTACCATCCGGGTTGAGTGCATCACTGACATCTATGAAACTATTCCGGCGGCGAGTGTCTAAACTAGCTTGGAGATTGAGATTTTCTAGGTTGCCGTCGTCGGTGACAAATCCACTTACAGTGGGGTCGGAGGTGATGCCATCGGTATTTGTGCCTCCATTGAGAATGGTGTCGTTAGCTAGGGAGGCGGTAATTTCTGGACGGCGGTTGTTGGGGTTAAACCAAGATGATAAGAAATCAGAAATACTTTCCCCTGTTAGCTCGTCAATGTCTGATGTTTGCCTATTTGTATTGTCGTCTGAGGGAGTATCGTTATGGAATGACTGTTGATTAAATAGGATATTATTGATGGAATTATGCACTTCTTCCCAGGGAGTGCCGTTATCAATATCGGGTATTATGATAGGGTCGTCTCCACTTTGGGGTGGTTGAATTCCTGATGCTGTGATATAATCTGTGCCGGGAATGAAGGGATTGTTGTCTATTCCTGGGTTTTGGGTTAGGTCTAGGTTGGTTTCTTCTGTAAACATAGCTTTTATCTATATTAATAAGTTGACTAAGGGATTGTTTATGAGTTTTTGTTTGTTTTTTCCCTACAACTCTATAGAAACAAGTAGATTACCGAGTTCAAGACTGAGAATGTACTGACTTAATCAAAAGTTTTGACTGAGTTTGATTTAAGTATACTTTGGACATTTTAATTGGGTATAAATTACTATTTATTTAAGTCCAAAAAATTTATAAATTACTTTTAGGTTTTTTTCCGGAAAAATTGGATAGGAATTGTGGTAAATGAGGATTTTAATCTTCAGAATAACTAATATTAGCTTGGGTTAAATACTTATACAACAGATTCTACTTTTTCTACTTTGCGAGGTACAGCCATAGCGGGCAATATGCCCGCACTATAGAGGTTTAAACATTAATATCTGTACTTCATATACTTGGAATTTGCTGTAAATATATAGAGAAGAGAGTAAAACTGGGTGGACTTAATATAATTTAATATCAACAGGAGAGAAATTTTGCATAGCTAAGGATTGACAAGAAATATATAGATTAATAGGTAAGCATTCAGCACTAAATGACTAATAATTGTCAAAAAAAGCTTTTGAATCTTGGTAACTTATCAGCTGTTGAAGTATAGCTGAAGTATAACATTACTTTTGGTAATTGGTATAATAGATTCATTTTTCATATTTTTGCTTTCAGCCATCTGATAAGCAGTTGTAAATTTAAACAAATTACTGTTGTGTGTTTTGTTCAAAGGAAAACTCTGATTAATTCTGACTTGCTAATACGCATTTAAAATGCGTATTAGCTTATTTCGATCCTAAAATTATCAATTACTTCCTAGAGAAAAAAATAAAATTATGTCACGTTCACTTAAACTCCACAGCGACTACATTGACAAAGCGAAATTAGCTATTAAAGGAAATGGTTTTCGTAGTCAAAGAGTATTAGCTGAAAATATTGGTCTGGCTTTATCAACTGTAAGTAACTTTTTTACTGGAAAGCCTATTGATGCAACAAACTTTATAGATATATGTGAAAAACTAGCTCTCAACTGGGAAGAAATAGCAGATATAGGAGAGAAGATTTCGCCTTTATCTATAGAGGAAAAATCGCTAAAAATACTCTCTAAACCTAAAATTGATTGGGGTGATGCTGTAGATGTTTCTGTTTTTTTCGGACGTACAAATGAAATAGATACTCTACAGCAATGGATTGTAGATGAAGACTGTCGAGTAGTAGTTTTGTTAGGCATGGGAGGTATTGGTAAAACTTCTATATCTGTAAAATTAGCTCAAGAAATTCAGGAAAAATTCGACTATATTATTTGGCGGAGTCTCCGAAATGCTCCGCCAATAAATGATATTTTGATTGACTTAATTCAATTCTTTTCCGAGCAAGATGGAACTAATATACCTGGTTCTTTTGAGCAAAAAATGTCTGTATTAATTAGTTATTTACGCTCTTCACGATGTTTACTAGTTTTAGATAATGTGGAGTCCATTTTACAAAGTGGCGATCGCGGAGGAAATTATCGTCCTGGATATGAGGGTTACGGTCAGTTATTGAGATATTTAAGTGAACTTTATCATCAAAGTTGTTTAATATTAACTGGGCGGGAACAACCGAAGGGATTAGTTGCTAAAGAAGGGAAAAATTTACCAGTTCGCTGTCTACAAATTACAGGTTTATCTGAAACTGAAGCCCAGAAAATATTACAAACTAAAGGGGAATTTATCGGGGCTGAAACTGAACAGCAAATTTTGGTTTCCCGTTATGCAGGCAATCCTTTAGCATTAAAAATGGTGGCTTCATTGATTAGAGATTGTTTTAGTGGTGATATTGCTCAACTTCTAGAATTTTTACAGCAGGATACATTCGTTCTTGATGATATTAGAGATTTATTAGACCAACAGTTTATCCGATTAACAGAACTAGAAAAGCAAGTTATGTATTGGCTAGCTATTAATCGGGAACCTATATCTTTACAAGATTTGCAAAATGACTTTTGTTCTCCTATTCCCTCTGGGGAAATTTTACAAACACTTATTTCTCTACAAAGGCGATCGCTGATTGAAAAGAATGCTCAAAGTCTGACTTTACAACCGGTAGTTATGGAGTATATTACTACTCAATTAATTGCTCAGGTTGCTGAAGAAATAAAGACTCATAATTTTTCGTTGTTATCAAGTCATTGTTTGGTTAAGTCAAACAGTAAAGATTATATTGTCCAAACTAATAAAAGTCTGATAGTTCAACCATTAATAGATAAATTAATCACAGAGTTAGAAGGGGCTCACAATGTAGAGACTTATCTAAACCAAATTATTACTAATATTCGCAACAAAAAATTAGACAAAGATACTGGGTATTTAATTGGAAATATTATCAACATATTGTATCAACTAGGAGTTGATTTAAGTGACTATAATTTTTCTGAATTAACTGTTTGGCAAGCTCATCTTCAAGGAATAAAATTACATAACGTAAATTTTACTAATTCAGATTTAAGTAAGTCTAGATTTTCGGAAACATTAGGCATTGTTTTATCACTAGCATTTAGTCGAGATGACAACATTTTAGCCATAGGAGATGCTGAAGGTAAAATTCGTTTGTGGCAAACCCAAACAGGGAAACAATTATTATATTTGTCCGCACATAGCAACTGGGTACAGTCATTAACATTTAGTCCCGATGGCTTAGTATTAGCAAGTGCTAGTGCTGACCAAACAGTAAAATTTTGGGATGCTCATACTGGCGAGTATTTAAAAACGTTTACTGGTCATACTGCCCAGGTTTTATCAATAGCATTTAGCCCAGACGGTGAGACTCTCGCTAGTGGGGGTGCCGATAACACAATTAAGTTGTGGGATGTTAATACTGGTGAATGTCTTCATTCTTGGGAAGGACATGAAAATTGGGTAAATTCAGTAGAATTTGGTCTAGGAGGTAAGACTTTAGCGACTGGCAGTTTTGATGGTACGGTTAAGTTATGGGATGTTGATACTGGTGGGTGTCTGAAAACTTTTGTCGGACATAAAGACCAGGTATGGTCGGTAGCTTTTGCTTCAGAAGGCGAAACTTTAGTCAGTGGTAGTTTTGATCATACGGTAAAATTCTGGGATGTGAAAACTGGAGAATGTCTGACAACTATTATTGGGCACAGTCAGGGAGTACATTCAGTGGCGGTTAATGTTGATGGCAATATTATTGCTACTGGCAGTGCTGACCAGACAGTTAAGTTATGGGATATAAATACTTCTCAATGTTTAAGAACTTTTACCGGGCACAATAATGTAATTTTTGCAGTTACTTTTACTAGTGATGGTCAGACTCTCGCTAGTGGAAGTTTTGACCAAACGATTAAGTTATGGGATGTTAATACTGGTCAATGTTTTAAAACTTGTTTGGGATATACTCATCAGGTATTGTCGGTAGCTTTGAGCCATGATGGCGAGATGTTGGTTAGTGGTAGTGCAGACCATCAGGTGAGATTGTGGGATATTCACAGTGGTAAATTGTTGAGAAGTTATACAGGCCATGATAATCAAGTTTTATCAGTGGCTTTTAGTCCAGACAGTAAGACTTTAGCTAGTGGAAGTTTTGATCAAACAGTTAAGTTATGGGATGTTAATACTGCTAGGTGTATTGCAACTTATACCGAACATCGACATCAAGTTTCGCCAGTGGCTTTCAGTCCTCAAGGTAATATCCTAGCTAGTGGAAGTTTTGACCATACTGTAAAATTGTGGGATGTGCTTACTGGTCGTTGCATTAGAACTTTGAGTGGGCATAATCATCAGGTTTTATCGGTGGCTTTTAGCCCAGATGGCAAGATTTTGGCTAGTGGAAGTTTTGACCAAACAGTTAAGTTATGGGATATTAGCACGGGCAATGGGATTAAAACTTTGAATGGGCATACTCATCAGGTTTGTGCTGTAGCATTTAGTCCAGATGGTAAAACTTTGGTCAGCAGTAGTAGCGATCGCACATTAAGATTATGGGATGTGGAGACTGGTGAATGTTTGAGGGATTATATTGGACATAAAAGTTGGGTCTGGTCAGTGGCTTTTAGTCCTAACGGGGATATTTTAGCGAGTGCTAGTTTTGACCAAACTGTTAGATTATGGGATGTGAATACTGGTGAATGTCTGAAGATTTTCACAGAACATTCTAATGATGTTTGGTCAGTGGTTTTTAGTCCAGATGGTCAAGTTTTAGTCAGTGGTAGTGCGGATGAAACAATTAAGCTTTGGGATGTTTTGACTGGCGAATGTATAAAAACTTTGATTATGCCAAGACTATATGAAGGTATGAATATTACTGGGGCTAAAGGTCTAACTGATGCTCAGATATCGGCTTTAAAGAGTTTGGGAGCAATAGACCTCTCCGGAAAAGAGGGGGTAGTGAATAAGAAGTAGTGGACCGACACAGCTAAAATGGTGCATTAAAAAAGTGTGAGTGGGAGGTGTGGGAAGAGGGGGAAGAGA
>JASJEE010000179.1 GCA_030064835.1 Microcoleaceae cyanobacterium MO_207.B10
CAGAAAAATATCCCATAAGCTCAATCAATACCCTGTCCTCATTTTTAGACAATAATTCTAATAAACAATTTGTGATATCAATACTATTTATTTCTATTAATACATTGTTTGTGTTGAAAAAATTAATCATATAAATTATATCATTTCTACCATCATAAAATTCTAATTTAATTAACATTGCTACAATCTTCAGATAATTATGATTGTACTTATCAATTTGAATCAACCGTGATGTAATCAAATTTCCTCCCCGCATATTTGGAAATTGATACTTTTCATATAAATGTTTATATTCAGTAGCTAATTCCATCAAAAATTCACCTTCTTTAGCAAAATTTATATTTAAAAGTGCTATTTTTGCTGCTTCAAAGATGGGTTTGTTGAAATTAACCCAAGAGTGAGTTTTAGTATCAAAGCAACCATAAGTCCATTTAATAAGTTGTCTAACAATCTCCTCAACCTTGGAATAATTTTGAAATTCAGTAATACCTAATGCTCCTAAGAAATAAGCTCTATACCAATAAAAATTTCCACAACCATCCTCAAATTCAACTAATGCTTTAATCAACTTTTCTTTCTCATCTTTTTCCACATCACAATCATCTCGCCCTAACCATAACAAAAATACTTCTTTCCACTGTGACTCAAAAATTCGATAAGTTCCCCTATATGGATTTTCAGGAATATGATTTAAGAAAAAATAGCGATCGCCTATATTTATCGCTGCAAAATATTCTTGAAATGTAGGATGAAAGAAAGCATAAACTTCTTCATCAGGATTTTCTTCAGCTACCCCGACTTTATTTAACCAACCTAATTTTATTACTAACTTAAATAGTGGAGTATCAAAATTACCTAATACCTGACAAACTTCCCGATGACTTAACCGAAACCTAGAGGAATTTTTATCTATTGCCTTAACTGCTAATTTTCCTAAAGCAACTTTCAAATTTTCCCTTGCTTCTGACTGAGTAGCAAAAGGATCGGGTTCCCATTCTTTCCACTCATAAAAAACTTCAACAAATCTTTTATATAATCCTGCTTTTGTCTCAGGCAAACTTCCTTGCCTCCTTTGCCAAAACCAACATAATAATGTCAACCGCAAAGGATTTTTGATTAAGTCTCGAATCCTTTCTTTTCCCGATTTTTCTAGCTCTGTTTGTAAGTCGTTCCCTAACTCCAAATTTTTAACAAACCATTTGCCAATAAATTCCTTAATCTGCTCTGAATCAAAATCTAAATTACGATAAACATCAAAACTTTCCAAATAATTTTTACCAACATCCCAAACATTCAAACGACAAGTCAATATTATTCGTGCTGAAGCAACCCAACCAGATATTTGAGAGTTGATAAATTGCAAAGGATTTTTTACTCCCATTTCATCGACACCATCTAACAGTAACCAGACTCGCCCTTGATTAAATAATTCTACTAAAGCATCTTCCACATCAGGAGTAACTCGCTCTTTTTTGAAAGCTTCGTTTAACCAAACTTTTAACAAATACTCCCTGATACTTTTATCTTTTAAATCTGCCAGAGAAATCCAAATTGCTACATCTTCAGTTTGTCCAAATATCCAATCAGCTATTGTCTGTAACTGGGTAGTTTTTCCAGCACCAGGTTCTCCAATAATTGCAATTTTTTTACCTTGACTTTTCGGACTATTTCCTTGAGCAAGAACTTCTGTAAAAAACTTACTTTGCTCAAACTTTGTAGTAATTTCGTATTCGTTATTTTCTGCATTTGTAGGAAAATCTTTATGGATTTTTCGTTGTTTTTTCCTCTCCATTAATCCCAGACTGATACAAACATCTTTGTAGTCGAATGTTGTGTCATCTTTATTTGTCAAAGGGTTAGTTGTTAGGCGTTTTTTAGTTGAGATAAATACTTCTCGGCAAACTTGACGAGGATTATTGAGCAGTTTTTCAACAGCTTCAGAGTTAGTAATCTTTGATTCAGATTTATCATTAGCTGGATACCAACCCTTAACAATATCCCCAGGGTCTAAATCTAAAACATTAGCGATCGCTTCAATAGTTTTCCTTTCGGGATTACCCATTTTAGGGTTGAAAATTTTATCTATTGTTTTAGTTGATAATTCTGTTGCTTCTGCTAATTTCTCCCTACTACTATATCCCTGCTCACGCATTTTAGTTTCAATTAATTTTAATCCTTCTGACTTAACTGGTAGACCTCGATTACGCTTTTTATTCATTGACATTTTATTAATAAATTACTTCTATCTAATAGTCTATTAAAAATTTTCTTTATGAGGAAGGAAAAATAAGTAAAGATAAGGAATTTTAATTTTCAGCTATCTTTTCTTATTTTCTATGGAAACTTCTATTTAATCCCGATATGCTCAAATCATAGAGTTAAAAAAACAACAAATCTTATGCAAAAAACCAAACAACTTCCGCATTACTACGCAAAACCAACATGGGAAAATAACATCGGATATCTCGTAGATTCTCGTGGAAATCGTCTCCCAGGAATAACAAGTATCCTGGAAACTACCAAACCCAAAACAGAAAAACAACACCTAATTAACTGGCAAAAAAAAGTAGGCAAAACTCAAGCTAACCAAATTTATCAAACTGCCAGAAAACGTGGCATTCTCATCCATAAACAAATCCAAAACTACCTCCAAAATAAACCTATTTCTTGTCCTTCAAGCATCGAAACATATTGGGATAAAATTTTACCTTTCTTAGAAAACATTCACAAAATTAAACTTCTAGAAGGCCAGGTTTTCCATTATTATGAAGGTTACTCCGGCAGGGTGGACTGTGTTGCCAGTTTCTACAATATCCCGTGCGTCATAGAATTCAAATCCGCTAATAGAATCAAACCTCTTGCTGACGAACCGTTACAACTGGCAGCTTATTGTGGGGCAATTAATCGTCAATATGGCCTCAGACTTAACAACGCCTTACTAATAGTTACCACTCCCCAAGAAGCGATCGCCACTTGGTTTGAACCAGATGAAGTTATGAAATATTGGCATCAATGGCAAAAACGAGTAGGGGATTTTTGGCAATTACAGGGTGTAGCATGACCTACCACTTTTGTATGTTTTTGTCATCTTTGTTAAGCTGGATTTAATGATCTAAGTATTTCTGAAGAAAAATGAATTAATCCTTCACCCATTGAAGGATAAAAAAAGTCTATTTATTCTGTCTGTGAGTTTGATCAGGATTTATTTTTCACCCCTCAGAAAATTTATTTAGAACATTATCAGGAACAGTTATCTCTGCCCTCAGAGATTTTAATAACCTGTTCCATCTATTGTTTTTTTGCAGAAAAATTAGTCTATTTCTAGACCCCAATTAAATTCAACTATGCTTAAATTTTTGCTTGTGATTTTCTTAGTAAATTTACTGAACAAGGATAATGAATATGAATCACCAACTCAGTCTCGTACTTCAAAATGACCTAAACATTGAAAAATTAGGTTCTATTTCTGCAGTACATAATCCTAAAGATACTAATCATTTAGAACGACGACAACAACAACGTGCTATTAGTTTAGCTATGATTAAAGTTGCCTTAGTTTATGGTAGAAGACAATTTAGTTATGGAGCGCTGACTTATACTTTGACGGACAAAGATTTACTCCGAACCCCTTATCAAAGGTTTACAGATGTGCTTCGAGGATTGCGAGTTGTCTGCGTTAATGGATTACCAAATCCTAAAATTATGACTGCTTATTGGCATAATAAAACCAAGCGCAGAGTTCACAGATAGAATTTTTATCTATCTCTAATTTATTGACTCGAAAATTATTGAAATTTTATAGCTAATCATTGAGAGATAATGTGGTTAAAATCGCTCAAAGGGTGTTGATTAACAATAGTTTGGAAAATAGCAATATAGCAATTATGTTACGCACCGTTTCTGCGAGTAATATATAGCAATCCTCTTTTATTTCTTAACTTTGGGGTGTGGGTAGGAGAAAATAGCCTAAAATATTCTGTATCGAAATTGCTTTTGGTTTTGCCGTAGATGATAAATCTGAATTATAGGATTGCTATATATAATAAATAGTTTTAAATCTGCCATGAAATACTTTAATACCCACCAACAAATATAAAAATATAGAAATAGGTAAATAGCTAGAAAGTGGAATAGCTTCATCAATATACCACTACAATTAAGAAATAGTTGAATCAATAAAAATTCACAATTTCCGCAACTTTTGACTATCGAAGATATGTTAACTTCAAAATAGATTAACTTCAGTATAGATTCAGGAGAAAATTAATGGCTTTCCCCGTGCCTCTACCAATTGGAGAACCTATTATCTTATCTGATAGTTCTACTATTACTTTTAATTCAGAAGGTGTTGAAAGATTTTTTGCCGATGGACGACTATCAATTAGCGGTCCATTTAGTCCTTTACAAGAAAATGCAATTGGTGTTATCGGTACTGAAGATTTTTTTGGTACTAATGAAAGAGAATTAATTATTAATTTAGATGAGTTACCAAAAACTATTTATGCTTTAGAAGGAGAAGATATAGTTTTTGCTAATTTGGCACCTTCAGTCATTTTTGGTAATCAAGGAATAGATGAACTGAATGGTAGTCCGAGTAATGATATTATTTATGGCGGAAAAGGAGCAGATGGAATTTATGCTCTAAATGGGGATGATTTATTATTTGGAAATGAGGATGGAGATGTAATTGATGGTGGTAATGGTGAAGATACTCTCTATGGTGGAAAAGGTGATGATAGACTTGATGGAAGCGAAGGAAATGATTCTCTTTTTGGAAATTTAGGAGATGATGTTATTAGTGAAGGTGGTAATTTTGTGAATGGAGGTGATGATTTTTTAAGTGGTGGTGAGGGAGATGATAATTTAGATGGAGGTATAGGTAATGATTTTATTACGGGAGATAGCGGACGGGATTTAATTATTGGTAATGGAGGAAATGATACATTACTAATATCAAATGATCCTGGAAATTTCGATGTAATTTTTGGTTTTGATGATGGTCAAGATTTAATTGCTTTAGGAGATGGTTTAACTTTTGAGCAATTAGTAATTACAGAAGCTGGTAGTTTAGCAGCTCAATTAGCTGCAGAATTTGTGAGTGGCGATCGCGGAACAATTAGTTTCACAAATCCAGATGGTACTATCAATAATGAGCAAGTTTCTGCTGCCGATCTGGTGATTCGTGTTGGGAATACTGATGAAATATTAGCTGTTGTTCGACCTGGTTTTATTGGCACTATACCACAGTTAACCAGTGAAGATTTTATTTCTATTTAAGGGGTTGCTGAAAAAGTAGGGGTGATTCGCGAATCACCCCTACAGACTAAATAGGAATTACCTAATAATTAAGGTATCAAGTCTCTCATTACCAAGGAGAAACAATGAATTAATTTTCCTTTTATTCAATCTTCTTCCTTTTAGGGAGAGGTAATTATACCATTTTCATAAAATATTGCTACATTGCTTTGTTGTAGGTTTTAGGTGGTAGGTGGTAGGTCTTAATAGAAGAAGTGTAAAAATTCCGCTCCGAAGAGTGTCCGGATTTTACTGTAACAATCTTTATTGAATTTGGTATTATCCATTATCCATTATCCATTATTGAAAATAGCAAGACTTTTAAAATTTGATATTACTATTTTCCTTTATTCTGAAAATAGGCAGTAAACATTTCCTTAGCTATTGGTGCTGCTCCCACTGAACCGTAACCTCCTTCCTCAACCGCCACTGCTACCGCAATTTCAGGATTATAAGCTGGAGCAAAACCTATATACATGGCGTTATCTGCTTGTCCGGGCAATTCTACAGTACCAGTCTTACCTCCAGACATTGGAATAGTTCCATCATTCAACGATCGCCCTGTTCCCTTCCTAACTACGTCAATTAATCCTTCTTTTACTGTATTAAGAGTCTCAGGTTTTAGAGCTGTCTTGACTGGTTTAGTAGTTTCAGTATTAGTTTGAGATGCCAATAAGTGAGGTTGCACTCGATACCCACCATTAGATATAGTTGCTGCCATGACAGATAACTCTAAAGGCGTAACCAAAACCAAACCATGACCGATTCCCATAGTCACCATATCAGCAATATGCCAAGGTTCATCGTACATTTCTTCTTTTTGCTTAGGAGTGGGAATTTGACCGTGGTTGCCATCTATCCCCAATAGTTTTAAGTCAATACTACCACCAATACCTAGCTCTCGTCCCCACTTAGAAATCGCTTCTGCACCAGTCTTTACGCCTACTTGATAGAAAAATGTATTACTACTGTAAGCCAAAGCATCCCGAAAACCAATCACTCCATAACCACCACTGTGTTCATTAAAGGTAATACCACCAATAGTAACTGCATCGTAAGTTGCGACTCTAGAATTAGGAGAATATTTGCCTGACTGTATCGCTGCAGTGGAAGTAACTGTTTTGAAAGTGCTTCCAGGTGGATAACCTTCGAGGGCGCGATTTAAAAATGGCTTACTGGCACCTTGCAGACGCTGCCATTCTGCTGTAGTCATTTTGCCAGTGAACAGACTAGGGTTAAATGTGGGTCCGCTTGCCATGGCTAAGATTTCGCCAGTTTTGGCATTGATGGCAACTGCTGCACCTCGACGATTTCCTAGCGCCTTTTCTGCTGCTTTTTGGAGATCGATATCGATGGTGAGTTTAACTGGTTTTCCGGGAGTGGGGTCTTTTATTCCCAATTCTTTGATTTCGTTACCTTTATTATCTACTTCGATCAGACGGTTGCCCCAAACTCCCTCTAAATCGGAATTTGCTGAACGTTCGATTCCCATTTGACCGACAATCATTCCCATGGGATAATCTGGGTTTGCTAACAATTCTGCTTTGCTTGCTTCGCCAATATATCCGATTAAA
Source organism: Microcoleaceae cyanobacterium MO_207.B10 (assembly GCA_030064835.1). Taxonomy (GTDB): domain Bacteria; phylum Cyanobacteriota; class Cyanobacteriia; order Cyanobacteriales; family Microcoleaceae; genus JASJEE01. Next base: position 6,870 of record JASJEE010000179.1, read on the forward strand.
TGAGCTGCTAAAGTTCCGTGGGGGTAGTGGCGAATGCTTTCTGTACGAACTTCTATCCCTCTTGTATTACCAGCTTTTTCTGCTAGTGCTACGAAAGAAGTGCGATCGAGGTTAGAGACTATTTTTACTGGCAAAGGTGAATTATAGCCTACTTCTTCTAATTTTTGGATGATGTCATTAGCTGAGGTGTCTAATATGGGAGCGAGTTTAGCTGCCAGTTCTGACCACTGTTCGGCTGAGTATTCTTGAGGCCATAAATATACTGAACGGGAGAGGCGGTTGCTAACTAATAATCTCCCTTTGCGATCGTAAATTATGCCTCGACCTGCTGGTACTGGTACTAGACGAATTCGGTTGTTTTCTGCTCGTTCCCGGTGATATTGTCCCTGGACTAATTGCAGTTGAGCTACACGATAAGCATTGATACCAATAAAAGTAGTCATAAGTAGCATCATTACGATCGCTCGCACTAAGCTATGACGTTTTGATATAGTTTGTTGCACAGTGCTTCTGGCAACGTAGGGAAAGTTTGAATATAAACCAAATTCTTGAGCCATTGTTACTGCATAAGTGTGTCATATTTATTTTTCTCTGCACCCTGCTGTAGATCCGGACGATTAACCACTTCTATAATTTCTTATATTTTTGTGGTGAATTAGTAGTTATTTTAGTCTATATTTTCAGCTTATAGCTAGTAGTATAACTTATCACATTCTGTTCAGAATTATTAATAATGGGTCAGGCAATGTTTTAAAGTAAATATTTTAAAATAAATAATATTACTACAAGGGGAGTTTTAAATCAAGTCAAATTGTGAGATTGTAAAAATCAGGAATATCTACAAATATTTACTTAGAAGCTGTGCAAAAATAACCTTAACAGTTTTTTTGCTGATGGCTGACCCCTGACTGCTATTTCAATTATCTATTTCAGATAAAATTTGTAGAGATTATTTTTACATGATGGCTGAAAATAATATTGAGTTAACTATAGCGTTTTTCAAGCTGATGAGGTACAGTTTTTTTTCTTATTTTATCCTCCCTATTTTCCCTTATTCTCTACTCCCTAATCCCTAATCCCTACTCCCTAAAAAAAAGGAATTTTCGACCTCACCATTGTAGGAATTGCTATACAAATTACTTAATTATTAATCTCTATTTGATAGGCTTTAACTTTACTATCTACTCCAGTAATATCTTTACCCACAACTACCGCATAGGCTCCTAAATTTATTGCTTTTTTTGCCATCTGTGGAGAAGAAATTCCACCTTCACAAATTGCAGGCACTTCTAAATTTTTAACTATCTGGCTTAGTAGGTTAAAACCAGGAGGAGATGCTGTTTTTGTTTGTTCGGTATAGCCATATAGAGTAGTCCCTACAAAATCTGCACCTGATTTGACTGCTATTTCTGCTGCCTCTATAGTATCTACATCTGCCATTACCGCTTTGCCTAATTTTTGATGAATTTGATTAATTAATATAGCTAAAGTTTCTCCTGCTGGACGTTTTCTGAGAGTAGCATCTATAGCAATAATATCTGCTCCAGCTTGGGCGATCGCTTCTGCATCTGAAAATCTGGGGGTAATATAAATGTCAAATCTTGGTAACTGTTGTTTCCACAACCCAATAATAGGCTGAGTTATTCTCTGTCGCACTGCCTGAACATGGGACGGGGTATCTATTCTGACTCCAACAGCACCTTGATTTACAGATGCTTGTGCCATTGCTGCGATTGCTTCGGGATGATGTAAGGGGGAGTCAATAGGGGCTTGACAAGAGACTATTAAGCCTTGTGGTAGTGGCAAATTAGAATTATTAAAAGCAGAATTCGTCATTTCAGTTATCAGTTATCAGTTAACAGTTAATTGAATATTGTTCTAAGTTGAAAATTTACAGCAGATTCCATAGACATCTCCAATAATCAAAAATCAAATCAATTATCGTCAATAAAACATCAATTATTTCTCCCTACTCCCGGCTCCCTGCTGTACTTTATAAACCCAGAATACACTGTATTTATTTAGTTGGTAATTTTGTTTTTTTTGTCACTAAATCTATCATTTTATTCAATAAAATTTCTAGATTAATAGGTTTAGTTAAACATTCATCAGCACCAGCAGTATAACAGTATTTTTGAGTTGTTTCTGTATCAAGAGTAGTTAATGCCAAAATTTTCATATTTTGCGTAGTATTAGTTGTAGATAACTGCTGAATAATTTCGATACCATCCATTCCTGGCAAGTCTATATCTACAATTACAACTACAGGCTGCAACAAAATAATTTGATCTACTACAGCAGAGCCTTCGATTATCCATACTACTTTTAGTCCTGCTGCTGTTAATATATCGCAAATTACTGTAGCAACTTCTTCTTCTTGTTCAATCAATACCACGCTACCTTGCAAAGATAAACTATTTGAATAAATGTCTCCTTTTTGTTTAAGTTTTTCATCTTTTGATTCTAGAGGTTGAGCTGGTATTCTAACTGTAAAAGTAGAGCCGACATTAACAGTAGATTCTACTTCAATAATCCCCCCATGAAGTTCTACTAATTGTTTTGTGAGAGCCAAGCCTAAACCTGTACCACCTTTTTGACGATTATAAGCTGAATCTAGTTGTTGAAATTTCTTAAATAATAATGGTTTTTGCTCTGGGGAAATACCTATACCCGTATCTTCTATTTCAAATTTTACAGTATTACTTTTTCTAGAGACTTTGAGTTTAACATTTCCACCAGTAGGAGTAAATTTAATTGCATTACTGAGCAAATTAAAAAGAATTTGTTTAACTCGTCTTTGGTCGGCACTAAACAAATCTAGTTGTGGGCTAATTTTTTGTTCTAGAGTTAATTTTACTTCTTTTTGTTCCGCTTTTTCTCTAAAGTTTTGCCAAATTTCATAACTGATTTTTGAGAGAGAAAAGTTAGTTATTTTTAAAACTGCTTTTCCAGCTTCTACCTGAGATAAATCTAGAATATCATTGATTAATTCTAGTAGATGTTCGCCACTATCATGGATTGTTTGTAAATATGCTCTTTGTTTTTGTATTGGCATTTGTTTAGCTCCTCTATTACCATAAGACCACCGCAACAGAGTTGAAGAAATACCAATAACGCAAGTTAAAGGTGTGCGTAATTCATGGCTCATAGTGGCTAAAAATTCAGTTTTAGCACGATTAGCTGATTCTGCTGATTGAAGAATATCATAAAGGTCTTGAGTTCGCTCAACTACTCTTTTTTCTAAAGTTTGTTTTTGCTCTTCCAATTCTGCATATAGTTGAGCTTGGTAAATAGCGAGTGCTAAATATTTTGCTATTTCTTTGAGGAATCTCTTTTCCTTTTCTTTCCACTCGCGGTAAGAGCATTGCTGGGCAATTAATAATCCCCACAATTTTTCATCAACTATAATTGGTACTACTAATTTTGCTTTAACTTGATATTTTCGCATTAATTCCAGTAAGCATGGAAATTGACTGTAAGCTATTTCAATATCAGCTATAGCCTGAATAAAGTTTTTGCCAGACTTACCTACATAATGATTGGCATCCAAAAAACAGTTTTCTGCTTCAGTTAAACCCTGGAAAGAGGAAATTTTACTGGATGCTAATGCTTCATAGTTAACACATCCTCTTTGTAGCTTTTCTGTAGTTATCTGATGATTTAATGGTAAGGAATACTCGAAGTTATAAATTAATAACCTATCAACTTTTAAGAACTTTCTGGCCTGTTCTACTGCCGTCGATAAAATTACTGGCAGTTCTAAACTTTGACGAATCTGAGTTGTTAGTTGATTTAGGAGTTTTTCTTGTTCAAGTTGTTGGTGTAAAGCTTTTTCAATGGGTTGACATACCTGTGGATATTTTTGCTGGTTTGAAGATGAATTTGACCTTGATAATCCATCGTTTTTGTTTTGTGATATCTCTCTAAATTGTTGACTATTATCATCGGATGTTTCTTGATAATTTTCATCAGTAAAACTGCTCGTTAAATCATTTGTTGACAGCAAATTTGATTGACTGTTGAGCAAACGTTTTTTTATATGTTTATTTTTTTGATGATTTTCTTTGCCTAAAATAGATTCGATTTTTTCATTACTATTAAGAAGTTTTATTAGTTTTAAAGTAAATTCACTTTGTAAATGAGGATTATTAACTCTAATATTATTTATTTGAGATTTAAGTTTAGATACAAATATTAACTGACTTTTGTCTGCTTGTAGTTGCTCTACAATTTGCGAGATAAAAAAGGCGATCGCCTCTGGATCAAAAGTTAAACCTACATTAAATTTTAAATTTTCCTCATCTCCCCTTGAAAAGGAAAGGCTAGAAGGGTTAAATTGGGAACTATAACTCTTGTGCTGGTTTGCTCCCTTCTCGTTTCGAGTCTCTGACAACTCCTTTGTTACTGACCCCCACAAAAGTCCATTAAATTCCTCTGATAGAACTGCTGTGAATTTTAGCCCTGGGAACCAAGGGAATAGAGTAGTAGTAAATATATCTTCCATGATCACAATAGTCTCAAAGTCTTGAGCCATGTGTTGTAATAGTTGACTTAACAGCTCTAGTCTTTCAAAAACCAAAGTTAAATCAGATTTTAGTGGTGGAAAATTGGGCATCTCCCCAATGATTTTAGATGATATGGCCATAATACTCTTCTCGACCAGGACAAACAATATTGCTTGTAGAATTATCAAGCAGTATCTTAGATTTTAGATTATTTAATTTTAATTTAACTGTAAATTAATTTAAACTAACATATTCTCAGGAAAGATTCTTCATCTCAATTATCATTAAATTAGTTTCCATGATCAACCCAACTCAGCTTACACTTGATTCAACTGTCGGAAACTTACCTTCCTATGATTTTCAAGTTAAAGCTGCTACTTTAGGAGAAATAGTAGCTGAAAAGTTTCGACAGAAACCAGAATTACCAGGAGTAATTATTACTCACAATTCACAGCTGTTGGGAATGATTTCCCAAGTAAAATTTTTCGACCAGATGAGATTACCTGAACAGAGTAGACTTTATTATAAAAATCCTATTCGTGAACTGTTATCTTTTCTCAGGATTCCGCCTTTAGTTCTTTCTGAAAATTTTAAAATTAATGCAGCAGCAATCACTGCTCTTAACAGACCAAAAAAGTATGTTTATGAACCTATTATTATTGTATTTTCTAATGGTAGTTTGAGGTTAATAGATTTACAGGATTTACTATTGGCACAATCAGAAATTTTATTAAAAACTTCTAAAATGATTCAATGCAAACCGGAGGAATATCAATCAGAAATTCCACAATTATTTACTCAAGATAATGATGATGACGAAGCCACAGGATTACTGTTAGAGTCAAAATCTTTAATCAAAAAAATTAGAAAGAAACTCAGCGGTCAATAAATTAAATTAAACTACTATAGCAATATGATTTAAGTTGTGAGATATTATAAAATTTTAGGGAATAGGGAACGGGGAACAGGGAACAGAGAATCAGCAAAAAATGTATAAAAATGAATATGATAACTGCTAGATT